>JANTFG010000076.1 GCA_024763555.1 Thermoanaerobaculales bacterium | reverse complement strand
GACTGGCCCTCGCCCGCGATCGAGGTCTTCTGGGCTCGGAAGGACCCATCCTGGTCATCAATGGTGATGGGATTCTCAACCTGGAACTCGAGCCTCTTCTTGAGGGCCACTTTCGCCGCCGGGACCAGGTCACGCTTGCCCTCCTGCCCCACCTCGATCCCAGGAGATGGTCCAGGGTCCATCTGGATGTTTCCGGCGGAATCGCCGCCATCCGGCCCCCCGGCGCCCCTTCGTCCGGAGAAGTCCCATTTCTCTACCCCGGTGTCATGCTCCTCTCAAGAGAGGCTCTGAATGCACTTGAAACCCGACCGTCCGGGGTATCCACGACACTCTGGAGGCAGGCCCTGAAACAACACGCGATGGGGGGCGTCGTTCTCAGCGGACACTGGAGGGAAGTCGGAACTCCAGGGGACTACCTTGAGGTCGTTCTTTCCCAGACGACCGGACGCGTCTTCTGCCACGCCTCGGCCCACATTGCCCAATCGGCCGAGCTGAAGAACAGTTTTGTCGGCCGGGACTGCCGGATCGAAGGTGGATGCCGTCTCGAAGACTCCTCCCTGAGCGAAGGCGTCGTACTCGGAAAGGGCGTTTTCGTCCGGAACTCCGTCCTGCTCGGGCCGCTCGATATCCCGGAGGGAAGAATTCTCGATGGCGTCGCCCTGGCCCCGAAAGCTTCCGATCAGGACATGACTTCGGTATCCTGAGGCCCGACTGATACAGAGAAGGGAAAGAACCACAATGCGCCAGATCACACGAATCCTGACACTGATACTCTCAAGCCTCGTACTCAATGCCTGCGTCGGTGTCGGCCCGAGGGTTATGAAGACGGCTCTGACATCCTACGACGAGGCAGTGGCGCAAACTCAGAGTCAGCAACTCCTCCTCAATCTTGTCCGCCTGCGTTACCGGGATGTTCCGGTTTTCCTCCAGATCAACAGCATCTCAGCACAGTACGAGTTCAAGGCCTCAGCCGGCATGTCCGCAGGCTACAACACGGGATCGAGAGACAGCTCCCTCGGGGCTTCGGGCGGGATCGGTTTTTCGGAAAGACCCACCCTGAGCATGACGCCCCTCCAGGGCGAAGCCTTCGTCCGCCGCATGCTGTCGCCGATTCCAGCCCAGTCCGTGGCGGTACTCTTTCATTCCGGGTGGCGGATCGACCGGATTCTCCGCTCACTCGCACAGGGCATCAATCTCATCCCCAACGCGCCCAATGCCTCCAGTCCCACCCCGGACATCGAGCCCGAGTATCGGAAATTCAAGAGGCTGACCACGCTGCTGCGCAAGCTCCAAAAGCAACACCTCATCGACCTCGGGATCAACCGCGAGGCTGACCGGCAGCAGTTTTTCATGCTCGTCGCACCTGCCGCCCGGGAATCCGAGGAAATGCGGGAAATCGCAAGCCTCCTCGACCTCACACCCGGGCAGGGCTCATATCGAGTCGCAACGTCGATCTACCCTCAGGCCGGAGAGACCATCACGATCAACATGCGCTCCTACAGCGGAATCCTCTACTACTTCTCCCACGCCATCGAGGTTCCTGAGGAGCACATCCGGGACGGACTGGTGACGATTACGAAGGCGACCGATGGGGAAAACTTCGACTGGAACGAGGTCAGTGACGGCATGCTTCGCGTTCACAGCAGCAGCTCCAGACCCAAAAAGGCCTCGGTTGCAGTATTTTACAGGGATCACTATTATTATATCGACGATGCCGATCTCAACTCCAAGTCCACCTTCTCGATGCTCTATGAAGTCGCCGGGCTGATGGCGGGCGACGTCGAGAATGCCGGACCCGTCCTGACACTTCCCCTCCAATGAGGACCCGGCCCGGCATCGACATCCTCCTCGAGGATCCATCCCCGATTGGGGGACGAAAGTGGGGCATCCTGTCGAATCAGGCTTCGGTCAGCTCCGATCTTGAACCCTCACGTTTGGCGCTGGCTGCACGCATCGGCCCCCCTTCGCTCCTGCTGGCGCCCGAACACGGCCTGGACGGCCTCGCGCAGGACATGGAAGCCGTGGATGATGAGATCGACGAGCTGACGGGAGTCGCCGTCCGCTCCCTGTACGGGAACTCCGCCCACTCCCTCGCACCGGGCCCGGATGATCTCAAGGGTCTTGAAATGGTCCTGGTCGACCTCCAGGATATCGGGTGCCGCTACTACACCTACGCGGCTTCGATGGACTCCCTGATGGCCGTTGCCGAGGAGGCCGGCGTCGAAGTCATGGTTCTGGACCGACCCAACCCCCTTGGGGGTCTGATCCGCGAGGGCGGCCTGGTCGAGGAGGGCTGCGAGAGTTTCGTCTCCCAGCTTCCCGTCCCCATTCGCCACGGCCTCAGCCTGGGCGAGATCGCATTGCTGTTACAGGCGGAGCGCTATCCGAACCTGGAGCTGAGCGTCATCCCCTGCAGAGACTGGACGCGGGATGAATACCACCCCTCGACCGGCCTTGCATGGGTGGCGCCGAGCCCCAATATGCCGACCTGGGAGACATCGATCATCTACCCGGGACTCTGCCTGCTCGAGGCCACGGATCTCTCCGAGGGGCGCGGCACCACCCGCCCCTTTCATCTTGTCGGCGCCCCCTGGCTTCGAAGTGGAGATGTCCTGGAGGCACTCCGTCGGCTGGATCCACCCGGCCTGGCCTTCCGCCCGACCCGTTTCCGGCCTGAGTTTCAGAAATGGGCCGGCCGGATCTGCAATGGCATTGAAATCCACCTCCGGAACGCCGGCGACATTCGTTCACTCGAATTCGGCCTCGAGCTGCTTCGGATTCTCCACGACCTCCATCGGGAGGATTTCGCCTGGCGTCAGGAGGCCTACGAATTCATCGATTCCGTGCCGGCCCTTGATCTGCTGACCGGCTCCCCAGAAGCGCGCGAAGCCATCGAGAGCGGCAGATCCTTCGAAGCGCTCCTCCTGAGATGGGAAGGCGAGCGACGGGATTTCGAGAGGAAACTGGAAGGAAGGCTCCTCTACTCACCCTTTGGAATCGGGTGAGACACCACAGGCACGCCCTGGCCCCCGTCGAAAAATTCGGGTCTCGGCCGCCCTTTTCCATCCCGAATGCCCCTATGATGGGTCGATGAAGAAGCTATCGCTGGGTCGCTCCTTGAAGCTGGGCTCTCTGGTGGGCCGGGTCGGGATGTCCACCCTGGCCAATCGACTCGTTGAGCTGGGGCTCTCCGATGAGCGGGCACGGAAAAAACGTGCCGATGCGATGGTCCGAAACGCCCACCGGGTCGTTGAAACGCTGTCGAAACTCCGCGGTGGCGCCATGAAGGTCGGGCAGATGCTCAGCCTCCAGAGCAGCTTCCTGCCGCCGGAAATCGTTGAGATCCTCTCCCACCTCCAGCAGAAGGTCGAGCCCCTTCCCGCAGAAATCGTCATGATGGAGATCGAGGGCGCCCTCCCGAACTGGAAGGGAATCTTTGAGAGCATCGAGCAGGAGGCCTTTGCCGCAGCCTCGATCGGGCAGGTCCACCGCGCCGTGCTCCGGGACGGCCGTATCGTTGCCATGAAAATCCAGTATCCGCTGATTGACGAGATCGTCAGGGCGGATCTCGACAATCTCCGGACCCTCTTCAAGGCCCTTCTGGCGATTTTTTCGGAAATGGACTTCGAGAGTTTCTGGGAGGAAATCCGGGATCGCCTGCTGGAAGAGATCGACTATCGCCACGAGGCCGAAAACCTCAGAAGAATGCAGGAACTCTGGGCCGGAAGTCCTGAGATCCGCATCCCGGAGCTGGTCGGGGAGGCCTGCACTACCAATATTCTCTGCATGGAGTATGTGGAGGGGATTCCGCCTGAGGAGGCCTGCAGCGAGGCCTTTCCCGAGGCGCTGCGGGATCGGTGGGGAAAGAACCTCCTCGAGATGATGATGCGCGGGATCTTCGAACACCGGCTCATTCATGCCGATCCCAACCTCGCCAACTTCGCCTTCGCTCCCGACGGAGGACTGATTCTCTACGATTTCGGATGTCTCAAGGAGATTCCGGAGGATCTGGCCCGCAACTACGCCCGAATGCTGCGCGCCGCCCTGGAAGGCCGCCTGGAGGATGTGCCCGGGCTGCTGATGGAGATGGGCTTTCATCGCACGGGAAATCGGCCTGTGGAGCGCGAGTTCATTGACGGCTACATCGAGGCCCTCTGGCCCGTGGTCGATCCCGACCGCCCATTCCGCTTCGGGCAGGAGGACGGCATCATGGAAAAGATGATGGAGCTGGGCCTGAAGAACTGGAAGGAAGCCGACGATCTCATCTTTCCGAAAGATCTCATCTTTGTCAATCGTTCCCTGGTCGGGCATTTCGGCAATCTCAGTCGTCTCGGAGCCGAAGCCCCCTGGCGCGAAATCATCCTGAGCGGATGCCGCTCGGCTGATTCCCCGCTGCCTTAGTATTGCAATCCGGAGGTCTGATGATGATGAAAACAAAACGACGGGTGGTCGTCCTCGGTGCCAGTCAGAAGCCCGAACGATACTCTAATATGGCGATCAACCGCCTGATGGAGGCCGGACACGAGGTCATCCCCATCCACCCGGCGCTGGAGAGGATCGGTGAACTGAAGGTCCTGCCCAGCCTGGCCGAGGTCGAGGGAGAGGTGGATACGCTGACGATCTACCTTTCGCCCAGGCTGTCGTCTACGATGGCCGACGCCATCGCCGCCGTCAATCCCGGCCGCGTCATCTTCAATCCGGGCACCGAGAACGCTCCTCTTGAGGCGGAGCTGAAGTCCCACGGGATTCCCACCCTGCACGCCTGTTCCCTGGTGATGCTTTCAACCGGTCAGTTCTGAAGGAAACTCCCGGAAAGGGAGACCCATGCAGAAAGAGAAACGGGGGCCGGAGCGGGAACAGGGCCAGGAGCCGGAGCCGCAAACCGAGCCGGAGCCGGAGCCGCAGATCCGAAGCCGATGCCGGAGCAGGGAGCCGGGGAGGCCGTTGTTCTCTGAGCCGAGTGCGTGGGCCGGGCTCGGCATTGATCTCTGAAATCGGAGCAGGGAGGCCGTGGCAGAAACCGATGAGGTCGTGGGATATTCCGAGCACTTCGAGTGTGACTCCGCCCGCTCAGTTTCGCGTCTCGGGCGAGGGACTCGGCTCCGGAATCCGTCCCGACTCCGGCTCGCCGCTCCGGTTCCTGCTCCTGCTCCGGAATCCCGCTTTAGGTTCTCACTTATAGGGATTGATCCCCGGTGAGCAGGTCAGGCATGCCGTGAATCCGGCGGTCGTGTCGATCATGGACGACATGATGCGGGCGTTGTTGGCCGAACGCATCATCTCCAGCGCCATTCGTCCACTGGAGGTCCGGCCCCACTCGCTGTTGGGCTCCGGTTTGAAATACTGATTGGATGCAGCGCCCTGCGTGTTCTGCTGCTGACGCATCTGAGCGATAATCTGCTGTTGCTGCCCCGGGCTCATCTGTGCCCAGGAATACTGCGTGGCCTGCCAGACGGGATAGATGGCCGCAAGGGTTTTCCGGGTTTCGAGCGGCAAGGCCTGAAAACTCTGCTGAATCTGCTGCTCAAACATCGCCCGATCGAAAGGCGCCGGCTGCACGCCGGCGATCTGGCTCATGAACTGGTTGTAGGCGATCATGGCGTCGATGTCGCGGTCGGTCAGAAGGAGCTGGTTTTCACGGTCGATTGCGACAACCCGGAGATGCTCCCTCATGACCCGAATGACCTCCGGGATCTGCGCCTCGGGCAGGGACTCGGTGGCGAGGTAAAACTGGGCGAAGAGCATCTGTCTTGCCAGACCCAGCATGAAGGGGTTCTGGAGGCTCCGGACCTGCTGGATGGAAGAGCGCAGGGACTTGACCTGGCCGAGAAAGGCGGCGGGCCCGGCTTTAAACTCCTTGATCGAGGCATCAATCAGTCGCTGCTTCTCCTGCCGGCTCAGGCGCTCGTCGATGATCAGCTCCACCAGATCATAGCCCACCTGCATCTCCCGGCCGGTCAGCTGCATGCCCTGGGATTCGGCGATGACTTCTGTTCCCTCAGCGACCTGAGGCGCCTGCGAATTCGGCACCGTCTGCCCCCGACCGGCCTGCATCCGGATGGAGGCGCCGGAGGGATCGGTCAGCATAATGCTGTCGGAGGAAGGCCGGGAGAGACCGTACATCGACTGTTGTCCCGTCGTGCCGTCCTGCATCAGGAGAAACTGCCCGTTGATCTGGTAGACCCCCTCGCTGCTCCCTCCGGGCCCCGAGAAGCTGTAGCTGCCGTCCGGCCGGAGCTGCATCTTCAGGCCCAACTCGGGAGAAGTCCACTTCGTATCCAGCAGGTCCGCGGCCGGCAGGCTCAGTGAAATCACTGTCAGGGCGAGAGCTGTGAAGAGAATCCTGTACATCCTGTCAATCATTGGAACCTCCGGGCATGCGCAACCGCATCTCTGTCTTCAGGAGGAGAAACGTCATCCGGAGGAAAATCCGGCCATCTTCCCCGTTTTCTACCGGAGATCGCTCCTCAGGGCCTGGGCGGTGGTGGAATGTAGCAGCCCTGGAGACGATCCACGAGCAGCAGGTTGAATTCCAGCTCCTGGCCGTCGGAAAAGCCGTCCTGATAATCCCTTCCAGCCTTCTTTGAACTCTTTGAAACCGAGGAGAAACGGAGGTCGATCAGATCATCGCAGTCGTCCTCCCGCCAGCGCTGCATTTCAAGGATCCCGTCGGCAAAACCCTGGAGGTAGCCGGGTCTGTTTGAAACCCGGTCGGTGATCCGGAGCGCTTCTCGGCTTGCACGGCTGATCCGGGCCGAGATGGCGGCATTGGTCTGTTCGGCCTTCCAGGCCGCGTGTTCATAAAGAGTCTCATCGTAGTCCGGAGGATAGTCGGCACGGACCCGGTGGTTCCATTCGGGACTGTCGACGGCCGCCTGACGGCTGGGAAAGACCGCCAGTGCATCCCGGACGACCATGAGGATGGGCGCGGGATTCCCCGCCCGGATGAGGCTGCGCGACAGTGGAAGGATGAGCTGGACCTTGCAGGAGCGTTCATCGAAAAGCTCGAAGGGACCGTCCATATGGCTGACGAGGATGGGTTCTGCGAGCTTGAGGAAGATGTCCAGGCGCGAGGACTTGAGGTTGATTTTCTCGATATGGACCAGTTCCCCCGGCTGGAAAAAATTCGATGCCTTCGCAGAAACCCCTCCGGCCCGAACCTCGTTATTGTTGTAGATCCCGCCGCAATCCGAGCGCATCTCGACCTTTGAGATCGCCCATGAACCCCGGAGACGGCTCTCCAGCCGGTTCTCGAGAGCAGAGGCCGAGGCCAGGCTCGGAAAAAGGCTCAGAATCAGTGTCGGTATCAGAAAGACTCGGCGCATGACGACTCCTGTTGTGCTCGCCCCGATCCGGGGAAGCGGAAAACTCATCCCCAGCATACACGAAAAAGGGGGCCGGGTTTCCCCGGCCCCCGATGCTCAGAGACTCAAACCTTCAGAAATTTCGATCAGCTGCCTACGACCGAAGACCACGCGGAGGTATTGCCGGTCTCGAAGCCGTCTGAGAAGATGGCGGATCCGATGGTGATGACACCGGTGGCCTGATCGTCGGCCGCTTCGCCGATCAGGACGGTCTGCGCACTGCGATCTGCGCATTCCAGCTGATCCGTCTTCATCGTAACAATGATTTGGTTCGGACTGTACTGGGAGGCATCCGATGCCGCGGTGAGCACGACGAAGAAGCCTTCCGCAGCCTCCGGAGCCACTGAGTTCCCGCTGATGCCGTGGGAGAAGCTGTAGGTCAACAGACCTCCACTGAGGCTGAGGTAATAGTCCGTCGCAAGGAGAGTATCCACGCCCGCGTCCCAAATCAGGTTATCATCGGCATCGAGATAGAATTCCATCCTCTCGACGATATTGTTGATCTGCGCTGAGGTCAGGGCCGCCCCGTTCTTGTCGGTGAACTCAAGCTGGAGACTGGAGATTTCAAGATTATTGTCGTCGGACGAGCGCCCATTGCTCATCACGATGTAATTCAACACAGCATCCTTCTCTCCATCATCGATATGCGAGGGCGAGTAATTATAGGCCGAGGCAACAAACTGCTGTCCGACATTCTTATACCAGGTCAGGCTGTCCGTGGTTCCCGCTGCGGTCAGCACGACATCCATGTTGTTGTCCCCGTTGATGTCGGCGGCCAGAGCCTGCCAGGGAGAGTCCAGGCCGGACTCGATGGTACGCCGGGACCAGGAGGAACCGTCGCCGTCGTTCGTCCAGAGGTAGACGTCATCTCCCGCATAACCTGTTGCGAGCACATCGATGTCCCCGTCGTGATCAATGTCGACCGCCTGTACCTCGGAACCGTCGTTGAGGTAACCGGTCCCGACATTGTGGGCGGTCCAGGTTCCCCCGACGCCGTCGTTTTCGAACCACTTGATATCATCGTCGTTCCGGATGGCGCCGACGATATCCAAATCACCGTCACCGTCCACGTCGCCCAGAGAGACGCCTCGGGGGCCATCAAGGCCGGTGAGTGTATGCGCGTTCCAGGCCGTGCCGCTCTGGTACATCACTCGAATGAAGTCCCCGTAGTAGCTTGAGGCTACAACATCCGGTCGACCGTCACCCGTGACATCGCCGATGGCGATGTCATAGGCGCCGTCCATCGTGTTGGTCACATCAGTACTCCACGAAGTGCCGACCCCGTTGTCGTTGGTGAGGACCTTCACCTGGTCGGCGTAGACGGCCGCGACGACGACATCGAAATCACCGTCGCTGTCAATATCCACCGGTTCGACGGCGTGGGCGCCGTCGAAAGAAGAGAGGATCGTGTGCTGGGTCCAGGTGGGCAGGGCGGAACCATCGTTGGCCCACCAGTAGACGGCATCACCCGAAACCGTTGCCCCCAGCACGTCAAGGTCTCCATCCCCGTCCATGTCGGCGACCGAGACGTCGCGATATTGATCGACTCCGGTGTCAACCGTGTTCTCCCACCAGCTGGTCTCATTGACCTGGATATAGACCTTGAGCCAGGCGTCACCATTACCGCCCAGGACCATGTCCTGGAGACCGTCGCCGTTGATATCGGCGACCGCAACGGCCCGCGGGTCGTTCAAAGAGTCACGGACGGTAATGGGATCGATTTCGGCGAAGCGACGATGCGTATTCTCGTTCTTCCACCAGGAAATGGTTTCCTCGTTGTAGCCGACGGCGGCGACATCGAAGTCTCCGTCTCCGTCCATGTCGATGGGGACGGCGTCAATAGAACCTGAGAAAGAGGAGTTGATACTGCGGCGCAGCCAGGTCCCGCCGGCGCCGTCGGTATTTTCGATCCAGAGCACCTCGTTGCCGAATTCGCGGGTGCAGACGAGGTCGACATCTCCGTCGAAGTCCATGTCGGCGGCTTCTACTGAAGATGCGCTGTCGATCCCGACAACGACATTATGTTCGGTCCACGAGGGATTCTCAAACCATGAGATCCGGTCATCGACTCCCGCGGAAGCCACAACGTCCGGTGCTCCGTCTCGATCGATATCGGCAATGGTCACCGAGTCCGCGCCGTCAAAGCCGGTCCGGATCGAGTGGCTCGTCCAGCCCGAAGAGGGCGTCCCGTCATTTTCGTACCAATCAACCGTGTCGGCCCCGACATCCGCTGTCACGACATCCAGGTCGCCGTCGGAGTCGAGATCGACGACCTCGACATCCCAGGGGCGATCAACGGTGGTTTCGATGAAGTGGAACGAGGTGCTGAAGCCGACGGTTCCGCTGTCGAGGGTGTTTTCCCACCAGGTCAGACTGCCGTCCGCCGGGTCCGGATCGCCCTCCACGGCCAGGACAAAATCAAGATCGCCGTCGTTGTCGATATCGGCCAGCTTGATCGAGCGGGCGCCGCTGACGCTCAGATGAAAGATGTCGTGCGCGACCCAGGTATAGGTCGTCTGATCAAATTCATACCAGATAAGCTCCGCCTGTCCGCCGGGGGCGATATTGTTGTATTGGCCGACGATGACATCGGCATCGCCGTCGCCGTCGATATCTCCGATGTCCGCCGTGCGGGGAGAATCCAGCCCGTTCGCGATTTGGGTCCCGAAAGGAGTTCCGCTGGCGTAGACAGACCAGACTGCTCCTTCGGACTGGTCACACAGGACGAGATCATCTCTCCCGTTGCCGTTCAAATCCCCAAGGGCGATGTCGATGGGAAAATCCAGGCCGTTTGTGCTCGAAAGAATGTCGGACTGGGCGTCGAAGGGCAGGACAGCCGCTCCGGCGGAGCTGAAGGCCAGCAGAAAGAGGACAAGTCCCGCGGCCGCCGCCCACGTGTCGATACGATGTTGATGCGTGCTTTTCATGAGAACCTCCCGATTCCGTGATTCCACCCCAATATGGGTTCTGAGGCAGTGTCCGGCCATTCACAAACACGACATCTTCGTGTCAATTCACGACAGGAGTTGCACGAATGCGACAGATCGGTGATCTGTCGCACTTTTTTCATCGTGAAAGGGAAGGCGACGCCTTCGGGATGTGGATCAGGAAAGAGACATCAGGAGCAGCCTGTCGTTCCGCCGCAGGTATTACACTTCAGGCAGGTGCCGTTGCGTACCAGGGTCAGGGCGCCGCATTCCGGGCAGGGATCACCCTCGTAACCCATCAGCCGAGCTTCCTCGGCCCGGGCCGCGGCCCGGATGACGGGCTTGCGTCCGGCAGGGGTCACCGCCCCGGCGCCGCCCGAACCCCCGGCCGCAGCCTGGGCCACGGCAATCTGGCGAATTTCGGCTTCAGGGCCGGGTTGCGGACTCGCCTGCTCTGCGGGGCTGCCCATGGCGTCGTGTCGGGTATCTTCGGGCGTCACCTGGGCCAGGTCTTCACGACCGAGGTAGGTGATGGCCAGATCCCGGAACACGTAATCGATGACCGAGGTCGCCATCTTGATCCGATCGTGTCCGCCAACCATACCGCTGGGCTCGAAACGGGTGAAGACAAAGGCGTCGACAAATTCTTCCAGGGGCACGCCATATTGGAGGCCCAGGCTGACGGCGATGGCGAAGGAGTTCATCAGGGAACGGAAGGCGGCGCCTTCACGGTGCATATCGAGGAAAATCTCGCCGATGGCGCCGTTCTCGTAATCGCCGGTGCGGATATAGACCTTGTGGCCGCCGACGGAGGCCTTCTGGGTATATCCCTTCCGCCTCTGGGGCAGACGCCGCCTCCGAGCCTGGTAGCGAATGACCACCCGTTCCGCCATGGCGGCGGCGACCTCGGCGGTGTCGCCGGAGGCGACGGCCTCGGCCAGGGCCTCCTCCTCTTCCGCGTCCATGCCGATCGACAGGGGCTGGGAAAGTTTCGAGCCGTCCCGGTAGAGGGCGACGGCCTTGAGCATCTTCTCCCAGGACATCTTGTAGACCTTCTTCACCTCGTCAACGCTCGCTTCCGAGGGCATATTGATGGTCTTTGAAATGGCCCCCGAGATGAAGGGCTGTGCTGCTGCCATCATCAGGATATGGCCCTCGGCACGGATGAAACGGGTGCCGCGGCGGCCGCAGCGATTGGCGCAGTCGAAAACCGCCAGGTGCTCCTTTTTCAGTTCGGGAGCACCCTCGACCGTCATGGTACCGCAGGCCCAGGCGTTGGCCCGATCGATCTCCTCGGTTGTAAAACCGAGGCGGGAGAGAACATCGAGGTTCCAGTCTCCCAGTTCCTCCCTGGAGAATCCGAGATCGAGGAGGAAATCCTCACCCAGGATATGGGGGGCAAAGGCCGAGCGCAGCTCAAAGGCGGAAGGGATGGCCTCCTCGACCCGCTTGAGGGCCTCGGCATCGAATCCCCGCTCGGCCAATTCTTCGTGGCTGATGGTCGGACAGCCTCTCAGGCTCTGATGACCGACAACCCAGGAGACAATCTTCTCCTGCTCTTCCTCCGGATACCCGAGGACCTTCAAGGCTGCCGGGATTCCCTGGTTGATGATCTTGAAGTAGCCTCCACCGGCGAGCTTCTTGAACTTGACCAGGGCGAAATCGGGCTCGATTCCGGTCGTATCGCAGTCCATGACCAGACCGATCGTCCCGGTGGGAGCGAGCACGGTGGTCTGGGCGTTCCGGAAGCCATGTGCCTCACCCAGCTCCAGGGCGTGATCCCAGGCCTGTCGGGCCGCGCTCAAAATCCCCGGCGGGGTCAGCTCGGGCGAGAGCCCGACCGGAGTTATGCTCAGCTCCTCGTACATTTCCGCCGGGGCGTCATAGGACGCCCGCCGGTGGTTCCGGATCACCCGGAGCATGCTTTCCCGGTTTTCCGGGAAGGCCTCGAAGCTCCCGAGTTGCGCCGCCATCTCTGCGGAGGTCGCGTAGGATTCCCCGCACATCAGCGCCGTAATGCCGCCGCAGACGGCCCGACCCTCCTCGGAATCATAGGGGAGACCCATCCGCATCAGGAGGGAACCGATGTTGGCATAACCCAGGCCGAGGGTCCGATAAAGATAACTCAGCTCGGCGATCTTTTTCGACGGGAAGGAGGCCATCAGGACCGAGATTTCGAGAACGATGGTCCACAGGCGCACGGCATGACGGAAACTCTCCGTATCGAAACCCCCATCCTCCTGGAGGAAGCTGACGAGGTTCAAAGAGGCGAGATTGCAGGCCGTATCATCAAGGAACATGTACTCCGAGCAGGGGTTGGAGGCATTGATCCTTCCGCCGGCCGGACAGGTATGCCACTCGTTGATCGTATCGTCGAACTGCAGACCCGGGTCGGCGCACTCCCACGCCGCACGTGCGATGTCGTCCCAGAGTTTCGTCGAGGAGATCTCTTTGGCCCGTTTTCCGTCGGTCCTGCGCGTCAGGTACCAGTCCCGCCCCGCCTCCAGGGCATGGAAAAAGGCCCCGGGAACCCGGATGCTGTTATTCGAATTCTGTCCGGAGACCGTCAGGTAGGCTTCGGAGTCCCAGTCCGTGCTGTACTCCTCCATGGGATAGCTCCGAATTCCCTGGCGGGCCAGCTGGAGAACTCTCTGGACTGAGCCGTCGGGAACGCCGGAGCGGCGGGCCGCGGAAATCGCCAGGCGCAATTCGGTGTTGGTGTCCAGATCGGTGTCGGCCTCCGTCCCCTTCGAGAAGCAGGCCTCCAGAATCTTCTGCAGGTGTTTCCGGACGATCCGGGAGCCGGCCACGATGGCCGCGACCTTCCGCTCCTCAATCACCTTCCACGAGATGAATTCCTCGATATCGGGATGATCCAGGTCGAGACAGACCATCTTCGCCGCGCGCCGCGTCGTGCCGCCCGACTTGATGGCGCCGGCCGCGCGGTCCCCGATCTTGAGGAAGGACATCAAACCGGAGGAGCGCCCACCCCCGGAAAGCGGCTCCCCCGAGCCTCTCAACCTGGAGAAATTCGAGCCCGTTCCCGAACCGTACTTGAAGAGCCGCGCTTCGCGGGTCCAGAGATCCATGATGCCGCCCTCGTTGACCAGATCATCGGAGACCGACTGGATGAAGCAGGCGTGGGGCTGGGGATGCTCATAGGCCGAAGTGGACTGTTTGAGTTCTCCGCTTTCCGGATCGGCATACCAGTGACCCTGCGAGGGTCCGTCGATCCCGTAGGCCCAGTAGAGCCCGGTATTGAACCACTGGGGGGAGTTGGGCGCCGCCATCTGGTGGGCCAGCATCCAGCAGAGTTCATCCTCGAAGGCTCCGGCATCTTCCTCGGTGTCAAAATACCCGTGCTTGCGACCCCAGTCCGTCCAGCAGCCGGCCAGGCGGTGAAAAACCTGGCGGGCGTCGCGCTCGGAGCCCGTGCGGGGCTTGCCGTCTTCGTCCAGAATGGGCTGTCCGTCCTCGTCCCTGAGAGGAACACCCGCCTTGCGGAAATACTTCTGGGCCAGGACGTCAACGGCCACCTGGGACCAGCTTTCCGGGACCAGGATATCGTCCATTTGAAAAACCACAGAGCCGTCGGGATTCCGGATTTCCGAGGATCGCTGGACGAAATTCATGCCCTCATAGGGAGAGGCCCCTGCCCTGGTAAAACGACGCGTAATTCTCATACCCCACAAACTCCTTCCGAATTCGACAAGGGCCCAGCGTCCCCCGAACACCCGGTCTCTCAGGGATCCGGTTGCCGGCGCCTCGGCCTTGTTGACGACTCGAAACACTATATATGGGGTTTTCGTCGGGTGTCAACACTATATCTTGAGGTTCTCGATTTGTTCAAACCTGTGGAGAACAAGTACTTGGGGATTGTGTTCGATCAGATCCATGTTCTCCCTGATGAGAATTCGATATGAACTGTGGTTTTGAGAAAACTGTTTGAATAACGGCGTTACTCAAGAGTTCCAAATCAACGATACTCTTCACTTCGCCGCTGCTCAGTCCCTGCCGTGATAGTGCTCACGAATCCGCGGGAAAAGATATTCACGGAATGCGCGCTCCAGCCCGTAGCCGGGCTGATGACCCCAGTCTCTCCGCGCCGCCGAATCGTCGA
>JANTFG010000075.1 GCA_024763555.1 Thermoanaerobaculales bacterium | reverse complement strand
CTCAGCAGCAATCACACCTGGGCACGACTGACGCCGACCGGCGAGATGCAGCTGGGAATGGACGAGCTTCTCAGCCAGGCCATCGGTGGGGCCGACCGGGTTGAACTCCCGGCTGCCGGCGCCAAAATCTCCGAGGGCGACACCCTGGCGACCGTCTACCGGGGAGGTCGGAGCCTCAAATTGAACTCACCCATTGAAGGTACTGTGGTTTCGGCCAACACGGCCCTGAGCAGATCCGCCCGAAGTCTTGAAGAAGATCCCTACGGCAGTGCCTGGCTGCTGCGGGTCTGGCCTGAGGATCATGCTTCGGCCCTCAGCGTCTTCAAGGTCGGACAGTCCGCCATCCAGTTCCTCCGGCGTGAAACACAGCGCTTCTGCGATTTCTTGAGCAGCAGAACCAATCCGGAGCTGATGGGGATGGCCATGGCCGACGGGGCCCATCCCATTGTCGGCGCCGCCCAGAGTCTTGACGACGAGGCCTTTGAGGCCTTTGAAAAGGAATTCACCCAGATCCGTTAACTATTTCGGGCGGTCGGAAGCCGCCTCAGGAGGTTGTCATGGTTGTTATGATCGTTCTCGTTTCGCTCTTCTTCTTCTTCTCAATCGAGGCCATCGGCTGGGCCCTGAAACGACGGGGCGGAGAAACTGAGACACTGCAGTCGCCGATTCCATTCTCAGAAATCCACCTTCCCAAGGGACTCTTCGTCGATGAGCATCACTCCTGGGCCCGTTTGACCGAGTCCGGAGAGTTGAGGCTGGGCGCCGACGAGTTTCTGACCGAAGCCCTGGGAGGCGCCGATAAGGTCGAGCTTCCCCAGCCCGGATCAGAGATCGCACGGGGCGAAGCCCTGGCCACCATCTGGAGAGCCGGTCGTCAACTGGTGATCCCTTCTCCGGTCAATGGGACCGTGGTTTCCGCCAACGAGGGCATCGAGCGGCATCCCTCGGCCCTTGCGGAAGATCCCTACGGTTCCGGCTGGCTGGCGACGGTCTGGCCCGTCGAACACACCGAGGCTCTCAAGAGCTTCAAACTCGGCGAGTCCGCAGTGAACTGGCTGCGCTCTGAAGTCCAGCGTTTCACCGAGTTCCTGGCCCGTCAGACCAGCCCTGAGATGGTCGGCGCAACCCTGCCTGACGGCGCCCGCCCGGTGGTCGGCGCTGCCCTCGCCCTGCCTGAAGAAAGCTGGGAGAAGTTCCAGAAAGAATTCTTCTGAAATCTCAGGGAATCGAGTTCAAAAGGGAGGCTCCGGCCTCCCTTTTTCGTTGTGCCGAAGCAATTCCGCGTGAAAAGTGTGATCTGCCTTCCATTCCGGGTGGGAGAGTGACTTTAGGCCCCTGGCGTTCCTTGCGAGAAACTGCATTCCTGCCCTCGCGTGATCAGGTGGGCGGTTGGAAGGCCCTCAGTGTCCGTGCGGGATTCGGGCCGGTGATCGACATTTCAGGCGAAAGTCTCTACTAGACCGTCATCCCACCGTCGCAGACGAGGATCGAACCGGTGGTGTAGCTCGAGAGATCCGAGGCCAGGTACAAAACGGAGCCGACGATCTCCTCGGGCTGGGCCCAGCGCCTCAGGGGTGTCTGCTCGCGGATCAGGCGCTGGATGAATTCGCTGGAGGTCAGGGCCTCTGCGAATTTCGTCTCGACCACCCCCGGCGCCACGGCGTTGACGCGGATTCCCTGTGGCCCCAGCTCGCGGGCGAGACCCTTCGTCATGGCGATCACCGCGGCCTTGGTCATGCTGTAGATCAGCTGCTGCGGAATCGGAGACATCCCCGCGATGGAGGCGATATTGACGATGTTGCCGGCGCCCTGGGAGAGCATTATGCGGGCCGCGTGCTGGGACATCTGGAACCAGCCCTTGACGTTGACGGAGAAGGTCTTGTCGAAGGCCCACTCGGGCGCCTCAATGGCCGGCCCGAACCAGGGGTTGGCCGCGCCGTTGTTGATCAGGATGTCGAGCTTGCCGAAATCAGTGGAGATCTTCTCGAAGAGTCTCTCGATCTCTTCGAAATGACCGACGTGGCAGGCGAGAGCTGTGGCCGATCCTCCCTCTGATGAGATGGAATCCGCCACTTCGCGGACCGAGTCGATCTTCCGGGATGTGAGAATGACCCGGGCGCCTCGACGCGCCAGTCCCCGCGCAACGGCTTCGCCGATGCCCCGGCTCGCGCCGCTGATCAGAGCCGTTTTGCCCTCGAAAATCAGATGCTGCGTATCGGGCATGAGAACCTCCCTGAAAAAAGCCCGGCGCCTGATGACGCCGGGCCGATTGTAATCCTTTCCGGTTTTCCGGCCTACTCCGGCTTGCTCTTGTCCGGGTAGGGAGGTGGATCGGGAATGGGTTTGGGATTTCTGGTAATTTCTTCGACCAGCAGATTGACGGCCTTCTCCAGCTGGGCGTCCCTGCCCTGCAGAACATCGGCCGGTCTGTTTTCGACGACGAAATCCGGATCGACACCATGGCCCTCGATCAGCCATTTCCGGTTGAGACCGTAGGGTGCGAACTGCGGTGGCGTGGTCGTCGCACCGTCCAGCAGGTGCTGGTGAGGTTCGATCCCGACGGCGCCGCCCCATGTCCGGACTCCGATCAGGGGTGCGAGACCCTTGATTTTGATGGCTTCGGCAAAGTACTCCCCATTGGATCCCGTGCCCTCGTTGATCAGAACCGCCAGGGGTCCGTTCATCATCCGCTCCGGCGCCGGGATGGGTTTGCCCTCTCGTGGTTTGGTGTAGGACCAGACTTTGCGTTCGAGGCGATCGATGATCATATCGCCGACGAAGCCGCCGCCGTTATAGCGCTCATCGATGATGAAGGCCTGCTTCTGATAGTCGTGGTACCAGCCGCTGGCGAACTCCACCAGACCGCTGTCCATCATGTCGGGAATGTGCAGGTATCCGACGCGGCCGCCGGAGAGCCGATCGACCAGCTGCCGGTTGTGTTCCACCCAGGCGCGGTACCTCAGGGCGCGTTCGGAGGACAGCGGGCGGATCCGGTACTCTGAGGCGCCCTTTTCCGTCGGCTGATCGCTGACGCTCAGGGTGATTGTATGTCCGGTGGTGTTCTCCAGCAGCTGGTAGGGATTTTCTCCATTTTCGAGGCTTCGGCCGTTGATCGCGATGAGGTACTGACCCTCGCGAATCGGGCAGCCGGGTTCTTCGAGGGGGGATCGCTCATTCTCTTTCCACTGGTTGCCCGGGATGATCTTCGCGATTTTCGGGAATGCTTCCCCGGAGGCCTGCTCGAAATCCGCTCCAAGCAGCCCGACGGGAACGCGGGGCGCGCTCTCTTCGCGATCTCCGCCGTAGATGTAGGTGTGGCCGGCATCGAGTTCGCCGATCATCTCCCCGATGAGATAGTTGAGGTCCGAACGATTTCCGCAGTCGGGGATGAAGACACGGTACTTATCTCGAACGGCCTTCCAGTCGACGCCGTGCATGCCGGGATCATAGAACCAGTCCCGCTGGATTCTCCAGGCCTCATCGAAGATCTGCCGATACTCGGCGAGGTGATCGACCCGAAGGACGAGTTTTTCGGGCTGCACTTCGCCCTCGGACCCCTTGATTTCGCCGCCCACCTTCGCCAGGCCGTACTTGCCCTTCGCGTGATAGGCCAGGTGTTCGCCGTCGAATGTCACGTGGTAGTTGCTGACCCCTTCTGCGATTCTGGAAGTCTCGTCCTTTGAAAGCTCGTAACGCATCAGTTTGAGCGGCTCCCGGGTGTGGTCGTTCACCTCCTGGTATTTCAGGAAGGGGTGTTCGTCCCGTTCGAGGTAGAGGAAGCCGCCTTTGACGGCCTCGAGGCGGTCATAATCGCCGGCCTTGACTCCGGGGATCAGGAGAATCCTGTCTCCGATGCCCTCGGGATCCAGCTTGACGACGACATGATCTGTTTTTTCGTCGGTAGCTTCCTCCGAGTCTTCCGGAAGGGTGAAGGGAGAAAAGGCAGAGTCGTCCAGGAGCACGAGATAGGGGCGGGTCATGTCCAGGAAGATGTGGTTCTGATCCAGGCGGCCCATCGTCGGCCTGAGGGTGCGGTCCGAGAGGAAGTAGAGGAACTTGCCGTCCAGGGAGAAGGAGGGACTCCAGTCCTTCGTTTCATGACCCGTCACCCGGAATTTCGCTCCATCCGCGATCCGGTAAAGAAAGATCGAGTCGTTGAGGGAGGCTTCGACCCTGGTGTAGGCGATCCAGGCGGAATCCGGTGAGAAGCTGTATTCCTGGATGCCCCAGCGGTACCATGCGTCATCGTAATCCCCGCGGTCGACCAATTGGGTCTCGCCGGTCGCAACATTGACCAGGTTGAGTGCGAGACTCTTGTCTCCGAAGGCGATCCACTTTCCGTCCGGGGAAAAGGTGGGCCGGAATCGGAATCCCACCCGATCATGTGTGAGTTGCCGGGCATTGGCGCCGTCGGCATCCATGATCCAGAGTTCCTCTTCGCCCGAAGCGTCCGAGAGGTAGGCGATCTGTGAACCGTCCGGCGAAAAGACCGCGTCCTTTTCGCGGGAGGCGGAGGATTGCGTCAAGGCCCGGGGTTCCTCCTTCTCATCCAGCGGCAACAGAACCAGCTCACCCATGGTCTCAAGCAGGAGTTCCCTGCCGTCGGGAGAGGGTCGGAAGGAGCCGCTGTGGGCGCCGGCCTTGACGAAGTCCCGGCGCATCGGTACTCGGTCGGAGCGGATCTCAATCGGAATCTCGTGAATCCGCCCCGTTGCGAAATCATAGACATGCAGAAACTCGCCGTACTGAAAGACGATGCCTCCCGGGCCCTCCGACGGGTACTTGATGTCGTAGTCGCCGTACTGTGTCAATGCTTCGGTCTTCCCGCTCTGAGGATCCATCCGGAAGAGATTCATCGTGCCGTGGTTCCGGTCCGAGGTGAAGAAGAGGCCTTCACTGGTCCACATCGGGTAGTTGTCCGTTCCCACCCAGTCGGTCAGCCGGTGGTAGTCGTGTTTTTCGAGCGAACCGATCCAGATCTCCTGGGCCGTTCCTCCCTGGTGACGCTTCCAGGTCCGGTCTTCGCGGGTGATCCTGTTGTAGGCGAGTTGCGTCCCATCCGGGGAAATCGAGGCCAGCCCCGCCTGATCCACGGGAAGTCTCCTGGGCATGCCGCCCTTGACATCGACGAGGTAGATCTCCTCGGCCCGGAAGGGCATGACCCGGTCGGAGCGGAAGAGAACGGATTTCCCGTCGGGCGTCCATCCCAGGACCCGGTCGCGGGCGGGATGCCAGGTGAGGCGCCGCGGCGTCCCTCCGCGGGAATCCATGACGTAGACATCACGCCCGCCGTCATAGGAGGCCGTGAAGGCCAGCATGGACCCGTCGGGGCTGAATTTTGCATATCGCTCCAGTCCCGGGGCGTCGGTCAGCCGGTAGGCATCGCCTCCCTGAGCCGGTACCAGCCAGAGGTCGTCCTCATAGGTGAAGACGACCTGATCCTTCGAGAGATCAGGCCAGCGCATCAGGTGGTGAAGGCCCTCAGCGCCGACGAATCCAGCCGCACAGATCAAGAGTCCGCAGTTCAATAAAGCCTTTTTGAGCATCAAATCCTCCTTCCAGTCTCACACTCTGCCTCTTCTCCTACGAGATCACAAGAAAACGGTTTTCAAGCGCTCGAAAGCTGTTGACGGGATTCGTCGGGGGAGATACCATGAATCGGTATTTTGTGAATGTCTCATATTCTGAAAGGAGGTTGTATGAGAACTGCGAAACATCGAGTGTTACTCGCCCTGGCGGTTGCGGCTCTGGCCGTCCCGTCACTCACGCAGGGAGCAGGATTTGCCCTGTTTGAACATGGAAACCGGGGGATGGCCATGGGGGGCGCCATGACGGCAGTCGCCGATGATCCCTCAGCGCTGTACTGGAATCCGGCCGGCATCGCGTTTCAAATGGATGAAGGGGTTCAGGTGCAGATGGGTGTAACCCTGATTCAGCCCTCCCAGCATTTCAATGGAGAATCTCCCTACCCGGGAGACGGCTACAAGGCCGAACAGATCTCCCAGACCTTCTATCCTCCGCACCTCTACGTCGTGATGCCGATGAACGAGCACATCGCGCTCGGTTTCTCCGTGACGACCCCTTTCGGTCTGGGAACTTACTGGGATGACGACTTTGCCGGTCGATTTATCTCGAAGAGGGTTGATCTTAAGCTGACAGAAATGTCGCCCAACGTGGCCTTCAAGCTGACCGACGGTTTTGCAATCGGCTTCGGCATCGACTATGCCATCGGCCAGATCGATCTCACGAACAATATCGGCTTCGTCGACCCCTATACCCAGAAGGTCGCGGACGTCGGGCAGCTTCATCTTTCCACAGACGGCCTGGGCAATACGGCCTGGGGTTATCACGCCGGCGTGCAGGTCAAGCTCGGCAAGGGCTTCAGCTTCGGCGCCCTCTACCGCTCCGAGATCAATCTGACCTATACCGACGGCTACGGTTCCTTCCGACAGTTCGCCACGGGTCATCCGGATTTTGATGCGGCCCTGGCCGCCCAGATCCCCTTCGGCCAGAAGGTGGATATTCGCTCCAAGATCACCTATCCGGACTTCTTCACCTTCGGTCTCGCCTGGCAGAATGAGAAGTGGACCCTCTCGGGCCAGTGGGGAAGAATGGACTGGAGTTCCTTCGACGAACTCCCGATCGAGTTCCCGGACTATCCCCATCTCAGTACGACCGTGAAAGAGGGCTATAAGAACGTCGATCAGTATCGATTCGGTGTTGAGTACAAGCTCAATGAGAAGCTTGCCGTTCAGGCAGGCTATCTTCATGACAACACGCCCCAGCCCCGCGCCTCGATGTCGCCTCTGCTTGGTGACGGAGATCGCGACGGCTACTGTGCCGGTGTCAGCTTCGAGGCCTTCGGGATTCGCACGGATGTCGGCTACATGTACCTCGATATCGATACCCGTGACACGGGCGGCATGTCCTTCGACGGCTACGAAGGTGAATATCATTCCAAGGCGCAGCTCTTCGGCGCCACGATGACCCTGAAATTTTAAGAGAGGAGAATGCCCATGAAAAAGTTAGTTCTCGTTCTGACCCTGGTGGCACTCCTCGGTGCTTTGCCGGTCTCCGCCCAGGTTGATTTCACGCGTTACGTGGCGCTTGGAGACAGCCTGACCGCCGGATTTGTCTCCGGCGGACTTGTTCAGTATTATCAGGAGCGTTCCTACCCGGCCTACCTGGCCCAGCAGGCGGGCGCGCCCGTTTTCGAGATGCCCCTGGTGTCCGAACCGGGATTCCCGCCCCTGCTCGAGCTCAAGGCGCTGGTTCCCTCACCCGTGATTCAGGCAAAGCCCGGCGCCCCGGGGATGCCCCTCAACGCAACCCTTCCTGTTCCCTACAATAACCTCGGTGTCCCGGGAGCCGATCTTTACGATCTGCTTTTTACGACCGGAGACATCCAGAATCTGCTCGCCGGCAATACCGACAACGCCATGCACGATCTGATTCTGCGGATTCCCATGGTTCTCGGTCCGGACGGCAACCCGATGGAGTTTCCGGCAATCGCTCAGGCCATTGCCCAGCAGCCGACCTTTGTCACCCTCTGGATCGGCAATAATGACGAGTTGGGCGCAGCCGTGGCAGGAACACCGATCGACGGCATCACGATGACGCCCGTCGACGTCTTCCAGCAGCTCTACCCGCAGGCCGTTGGGGCGCTGGCCACCATGACCAATGCGAAGATCGCCATTGTAAATCTGCCGAACCCCACGGCGATTCCATTCGTGACCACGATCGGTAACTACGTCGATGTCCCCGGCATCGGCACCGTGCAGCTCGAGGGCGAGTACGGCCCGATCGGCGATGATGATTACATCACCCTCGGCGCCTCTGCCCTGATCGCTCAGGGCTACGGGTTGCCGGGCTTCCCGCCCCTTCCGGAGGACATTAATCCCGCGACGGGCGAATATGGCGTTGTCCTGAGGGCTGCGGAAGTTCAGGCCATCAAAGACCGGGTTGCCGCATTCAATCAGATCATCCAGCAGACTGCGGATGCCTTCGGCATTCCCGTGCTGGACATCAACTCGATTTTCGATGACATTGCTGCTGGAGACCACTGGGTCCTGGGCGGTGTCGAGATCTCCGCGGACTTCCTGCTCGGGGGAATTTTCGGCTATGACGGCGTTCACCCCCAGAGCATCGGCTACGGACTCGTGACCACCGAGTTGATCAACATGATCAACAAGGCCTACGGCGCCGATATCCCGCAGCTCAACATGGGGCAGGTTCTCTTCGAAGGAGGCGAGCCCACAATGCCGGCAGGCGCCAAGGCCGCCGACGTTGTCTTCAGTCAGGCCGCCTTCGATCGTCTCAAGCAGACCTTCCCGATCAATCTTCATGAGCCCAGGCCGATCAGCCACGATACGCAGGCGATCGACTGAGTCTCCCCATGGAGTGAACACAACCCGGGCTTCGGCCCGGGTTTTTTTGTCTTCGTGCCCGACGAAGAGGAGGCTGTAAGGGTAGTTCGGAACAGGGATGACTGAGGACGTTTGACAGTACACAGAATACACCCTAGAATACACATAGGAGGCGATCATGAGAACCAACGTCGTCTTGAACGATGAACTGGTGGCGAAGGCCTTCCAGCTTACCCAGGCCAGAACAAAACGTGAGCTTCTTCACATTGCTCTCACCGAACTCGTGCGGATTCGATCCAAGCACAATCTTGCGGATCTCGCGGGACGAGTTCAGCTGCGAGATGATTTTGATTACAAAGAGGCGCGACGTGTCCGTACCCGCGATCATTGATACCTCGGTCTGGATTGACGTCTTTCGGGACGTGTCACGGAAACCAAGACTCCTTGAGACGGTTGATCCGGAGGACGTGATTCTCACTTCATTCACCGAGCTGGAGCTGCTTCAAGGGTGCCGGGATGAGAAGGAGTGGTCCCTGCTGGCAGCCTATCTCGAGTCGCAGGATTATCTGGAACCTGAGCGCCACACCTGGAAATCGGCAGCACGAACCTATTTTGATCTTCGCCGTCAGGGACTGACAGTTCGAAGCCCGATCGACTGCTGCATTGCCCAGATCGCAATAGACCACGGCATTTTACTCGTACATCGGGACCGGGATTTTTCGGTGATTGCGGGAATCAGGCCACTCCAGCAGCTTTATCTCCGGTGGGATTGAAGCTCCGGTGGCGGTCCCGGTCAACGGACTAAGCTCCGGTCTCGACCCCCCGCCGCCGTCTCTGTCTCGGCCGCTGATTGCCGCCCCGGATCGCCGAGCCGGAGGCAGCCACCGGCCTGACTCCGGTTTCCCTCCCGCCGCTGAATCCGCTATTCTGGGAGCATGCCGAAACCGACCCTCTACTCTCATCCCGATTGTCTGAAACATCTCCCCGGTCTGGGCCATCCCGAGAACCCCGCCCGGCTGAGAGCGGTCCTGGAAGCTCTCGATGAGGAGATCTGCCGTCCGGCCCAGGGGCTGGTACTTCCGACGGAGGAAGATGTGCTGGGAACCCTCGAGTGGATTCACTCACGGGAGTATCTCGATCGGGTCCGGATGGCCTGCGAAAATGCTCCCTCCATGGTGGACGGCCAGGACTGTAGCGTCGGTCCGGGCTCATGGGAGGCCCTGAGGGCAGCCTCCGGTCTGGCCCTTCGTGCGGCCCTGGATATGGCCTCCGGACGATTTCAGAGGGGATTCGTGGCCCTCAGGCCTCCTTCCCATCACGCGCTCCGTGAAAAGGCCTCCGGCTACTGTTTCTTCAATTCGACGGCTCTGGCCGCCGAGGTGCTCTGTCGGGCCTCGGCACAGCCGGTCCTTGTTGTGGATTTCGATGCCCACCACGGCCAGGGAACGCAGAAACATTTCTGGAAACGTGGTGATGTCGGTTTTCTCTCGGTCCACGAGTTCCCGGCCTTTCCCGGTTCCGGCGCCGGAGATGAGGAGGGAGAGGGCGATGGCCTGGGGGCGACGCTGAATATCCCCCTGGGTCCCGGCGCCGATGATGAGACGGTCTGTACTGCACTGGAGCACGGTCTGGAGATGATGATCGGACGGATCCGTCCGGTTGCGATTGTCCTGAGCGCGGGTTTTTCGGGTCATCAAGAGGACCCTCTGAGCAGCTGGAAGCTGACGGAGGAAGGCTTCCGACGGATGACCCGGGCCATTGTTCGGGTCTCCGAATTCTCCGCTGAGGGCCGTATCCTCTCCCTTCTGGAGGGTGGATACGAGCCAAAGAGCCTTCAGGCCTCGGTCCGTGCTCATGTCGAGGAGCTGGGAGCCGAGGCGGCCCCGGCGTCGGCTCCGGGAGTCAACTGAGCCCGGCGATCGAGCGGCCGGAGGAGAGGAACCAGGAGCCGGAACTGCTTCAGGAGCCCGGTCTGAGCCCGAAACGCGAAGCTCAGCCGGCGGAGAGGTACTCGAAGTGGTCGGTGCATCCCACGACCGACCCGGCTCGGGCATCGGCCCCTCAGAGCCCCGGAAAAGCCAACTATCCTCAATTGAGGTCACACTCGATGTGGTCGGAACATCCCACGATCGCATAGGTTTCGGTCACCGCCCCCTTGCTCCGGCTCGGGTTACCAAGGTTGTGCTCGGCCCAGGTATTCCGCTCAAAGAACCACGTCCCCACCGGCTCCTGCATCGGCTCCGGATCTGCCGCTCCCGCATCGGTTTGCTGCTCCCGCTCCCGCTCCCGTCCCGGACGAGGCTCAGCCCAGTTCCATCGCCTTGCGGGCCACCTCCCGGCCTCCGGAAAATTCATCGCGAATTTGTGCGAAGGTGCAGATGTGGTTAAAACCGCACCAGGCACAGAGGATGCCCGGCCGGGCCGGAAACTCCCGTGTATCAAGAGCAGTCTCAGCAAGGTTGAGGAATCGATCGAGAATGCGCCGGGCCTTTTCCTCATCCATGTCGATCCAGCGTGAAGATCCCATTCGGAGGTAGTGGTATCCGGCCAGAGCGCGTTCATCCCCATTCTGTTTCATGGCGCAGGCGGCATAGAGCGGGGCCTGAAGGCCTTCGGAAAACTCCGAGGGGTCCCCCTCGCGCTTCGAGGTCTTGTAGTCCACGATGAAAAGACGTCCCTGGGCGGTCCGGCCCACCCGATCGGCAAAACCGGTATAGCTCACCCGCTCGGAGAGATGGATGGAGTAGCGGGCTTCCAGGGCGATGGTTTCGGAGCGGTCCTTCTTCAGGCTTCCTGCCGCGAAGTTCTCCAGCATCTGTCGTCCGAGGCGAAAATAGTGATCCGGCCCCTCGACGATACGGACGACGGCAAGGTCCTCGGGCCAGTCCTCGCGCCAGCGGGTTTCGAAAAACTCCAGGATCTCCTGGGTCTCCGGGGTCGAAGATTCTGCGCGACTCTTATAGATCCACTCCAGGACCTCGTGAACGGTAGTCCCGAGGTAGGACTCGATGGAACGGAAGGCCTCCTTCATTCCCTTGAGGTAGCGCAGTCGATAGCGGAAGGGGCACTGGTGGAGGGTCTTCAGCCGGGAAAAGGAAAACAGATTCTTCGGTGTCGGTCGGATCGCATCACTCATGGGGGAAGTGTAGCGCGGATTCGGCAGGATGCCTTGACAAGCTCCCGTTCGGCGTCATCATGGCGGGGGAGGATTGATGCGCATAGCCCTTGCCCAGCTGAATTACACGATCGCCGCCTTTGAATCGAACTACCGGAAGATTGAGGAGGCCGCGGCTCAGGCGAGAAAGGAGGGCGCGGAGCTGATGGTTCTCTCCGAGCTTTCCGCTCTCGGTTATCCCCTGATCGATCTCGTGGAACGGAAGGATCTGGTTGAGAAGAACCTTCGCATCCTGGACCGGGTGGCGGCGCTGACGGACGAGAATTTCGGCATTCTCATCGGTTTCGTCGAGAAGAATCGACGGGATGAGGGAAAGGCCCTGCACAATGCGGCTGCTCTCCTGTGGAAGGGACAGATTGTCGGCACAGTCCGAAAAATCCTCCTGCCCACCTACGACGTTTTTGACGAGGCGCGCTACTTCGAGCCGGGGAAAGTCAACCCCGTTCTCGAATTCAAGGGCATTCCCCTGGGAGTCAGCATTTGCGAGGATGCCTGGAGTGATCCCAGACTCTGGGATCGGAAACTCTATCGCAGGGATCCGGTGCGTGAGAGTGTCGATGCCGGCGCCCGGCTCCTGATCAACCTCTCGGCCAGCCCCTTCAACCTCGGTAAGGCCGAACAGCGACGGGAGATGGTTTTCCGGCACGCCCGAAAAAGCGGTCTTTACTTCGTCTATGTCAACCAGGCCGGGGCCAATGACGAGCTGGTCTTCGACGGGCATTCCATGGTCGTGGACCCGCGGGGAGAGCTGGTCGTAAGGGCGCGGGACTTTGCCGAGGATCTTCTCGTCTGTGATCTGCCGGATCAGGCGCTGCGGCAAGGAAAGAGGGTCGTGACCGGGCCTTTGACGATCCGGGAGGTGGCCTCGAGCGAGGAGGAGCAGATCTTCCGTGCCCTGGTTGTGGGCCTGAGGGATTACGTCCGCAAGAGCGGCTTTGCGAAGGTTGTCCTCGGACTCTCGGGCGGCATCGATTCGGCCCTGGTCGCAACCCTGGCCGCCGCCGCTCTGGGTTCGGAGAATGTGCTCGGTGTGGCCATGCCGACGCGCTACAGCTCCCGGGGAAGCCTGGAGGACGCCCTGGCGCTGGCTGAGAATCTGGGGATCTGCTGGGAGGAGATTCCGATCGACGACATGTTCCAGAAGGTCCTCGACGGGCTGGCGCCGGTCTTCAGTGGGCTCGAGGCGGATGTCACCGAGGAGAATATCCAGGCCAGGCTGCGAGGGATGGTGCTGATGGCGCTCTCCAATAAGCTGGGTTCCCTGGTTCTGGCCACCGGAAACAAATCCGAACTCGGAGTGGGCTACTGTACCCTTTACGGCGACATGTGCGGCGCCCTGGCACCGATTTCGGACCTCCCGAAAACCTGGGTCTACCGGCTCTCCCGCTGGATCAACCGCGAGGGAGAGCTGATCCCGGAGAACACCATCACCAAGCCGCCCTCAGCGGAACTCCGTCCTGATCAGAGGGACCAGGATTCGCTGCCGCCCTATGAGGTGCTTGATCGAATTCTTGAGGGCTGGGTCGTCGAGCGCCGATCGGTCGATGAACTCGTCGCCGAGGGCCTGGACCGGGATGCGATTCTCCAGATCGTGACCCTGATTGATCGGGCCGAGTACAAGCGGCGTCAGGCGGCGCCTGCCATCAAGATTTCGGCCCGAGCTTTCGGCATCGGACGGCGTTATCCCATCGTGGCCGACTACTCGAGTCTGCATGAAATTCAGAAATCAAAAGGGAGAGAGACATGACACAGAAACTCAAGACGCAATTGACGGAGAGACTCGGGATCCAGCACCCGGTGGTTCAGGGAGGCATGATGTGGGTTTCCCAGCCGGAGCTGGTTGCGGCCGTCTCTGAGGCCGGCGGGCTTGGTATCCTGACGGCGTTGAGCTTCGGTACGCCGGAAGGTCTTGCCGATGCCATCGCCAGAACCCGTGAATTGACGGACAAGCCTTTCGGAGTCAACCTGACCTTTCTGCCGACCCTGAAGGCGCCCGACTATCCGGCTTTCATCAAAATCATTGTCTCCGAGGGTATCCCGGTCGTTGAGACCGCCGGTCGGAATCCGGAGCCCTTTCTGGAGCAGATCAAATCCGGTGGCGCCCTGGTGATCCACAAATGCACGGCCGTCCGCTTCGCCCTCAAGGCCGAAGCCATCGGCTGCGATATGGTCAGTATTGACGGTTTCGAATGTGCCGGCCATCCGGGAGAGGATGATGTCACCTCGCTCATTCTCATCCCTCGGGCGGTCGACGAACTTTCCATTCCCGTGATCGCCTCGGGCGGCTTTGCCGATGGACGAGGTCTGGCAGCGGCCCTGGCTCTGGGGGCTGAGGGCATCAACATGGGAACACGTTTCGTCGTTACACAGGAGGCGCCGGTTCACCCCGCCATCAAGCAGAGGCTTGTCGAAGTCGATGAAACCCGAACCGCCCTGGTCATGCGAAGCCTCCGCAACAGTGAGCGTGTTCTGAAAAACGACTGGGCCGAGAAGATTATCGGAATGGAGAAGGAGGGGGCCGGAATTTCGGAGCTTGCGCCCCTGCTCAGCGGCAAGAACGGTCTCAAGGCTTTAAGAGAGGGGAATCCGGAGATCGGCCTCCTTGCCGCCGGCCAGAGCACCGGTTTGATTCGGGACATTCCCAGTGTGGCGGAGTTGATGGAGAAGATTATTTCGGACGCCGCGGAGATCCTGGGGAAACGGCTGCCCGGCATGCTTGCGTGAGTCGGTGGCCCATAATTTCCGAAATTCCAGGAGAAAATGGACCGTCAGAGTTGACATGCGGCCCCGCCTGGGCTATAAAACCCGGACCTGGAGTGCCCAGGTAGCTCAGTTGGTAGAGCAGCGGACTGAAAATCCGCGTGTCGGTGGTTCAACTCCGCCCCTGGGCACCACTTCATGCTCTGAGTAATCCCCGCCGCCCTGGTGGGGATTTTCAGTCCGCCAAAAGTCCGAATGGCAAGCCATCCCGACTTTTCAGGAGTTGTCCCGCGTGTCGGGGTTCACACC
>JANTFG010000074.1 GCA_024763555.1 Thermoanaerobaculales bacterium | reverse complement strand
TCCTCGAAGATCTCAAGACCCTCGTTAATTCCCTGAAATCGGCGGCAGACAAACTGGACCGGGGGGATGGGACAGCCGGCGCCTTCATCAACGACCCGAAGCTCTATCAGGACCTCGAAGACGTGGTCCGTGGCGTCAAGGAAAACAAGGTGGTGTCCTGGTTCGTCCGCCGGGAGAGAAAAAAGGGCGAGAAACATCGCCTCGAGGAACAGGAGCAGGGGGGGGTTCCGCAACCCTGAGCGGGGTTCCGACGAGAGCTATCCAGGAGAAGCGAAGCCGGAACGAGAACCGATGCCGGAGCAGGAGCCGCAACGGAGGCCGGCGCCGATGCCGGAGCCGGAACCGCATCCGGAGCCGGGTCTGACGCCCGAAGCGCGAAACTGAGCCGACAGAGTCACGCTCGCAATGGTCGAAACATCCCACGAACGAATAGGGTTCGGCCACCGCCATCTTGCTCCGGTTCGGGATACCATGGCACCGCCCGACCCACGTATTCCGCTTGAAGAACCACGACCCCACCGGCTCCGGATGTGCGGCTGCGGCCCCGGGCCCTGCTCCGGCTCCGGATTGCCGCTCCGGCCCCGGATCCGGTTCCTGCTCCCGCTCCGGCTTTTGTCCTTGCTCCGGCCCCCCGCTCCGGCTCCTGCATCGGCTTGAAGTTTGCCGCTCCCGCTCCGGAATCGGCAGGGTCGACCGGGATTTTCTGACGTTCCTGCTGTTGCCGCCGTATACTCATCAGCCATGACCGGTGCTCGACTCCGTTCGCTGGCGGCCCCGACCGCGTTTCTGCTGCTGACGACGCTGCTTGCTCTCTTCGGGAGAATCCCTTTGACGGAGGCCCTGATGCTCGGTCTCGCCGTCCTCGCGGGCTTCGTCCCCGGCACCCTGAGACGACCCGCAGGATGGAAACGTCAGATCGCTGAACTGCTCCTCCTGCCGGCAGCTGGGATCCTGACGCTCTTTCCACAGACCAACCTCCGGCTGATGCTCTTGCCGCCCATCCTCGGCCTTGCCTCCTGGGCAGCATGGTGGGCCGGCTGTCCCGAACAGGATCCGGATGGGCAGAGGAATGGACCTGCATTCCCCCAGCTTCCCAGCGCCGCTTTCGGTCTTTCGATCGTACTCCTGAGTCTGGTCGGAAAATGGACTTCTCTATTTTCGGCTCTTGTCAACATGACAAGCGGCCTCTTTCTGGCAAGCGCTCTGGCATTTCTGGGACCCGCAGGGGCACTCCTTGGCGCCCTGATCGCAGCAACAACCGATTTCCGGTTCAACCCCCTGCTCTTTTTCGCGGCCTACATGCTGCTTCGCCTTCAGAGAAGGCCCGACGCCTGGAAAAAATTCGAAGGAATACGAAGCGACTTCCAGAGTCTTCTGCCGCTCATCGGAGGCCTCGGGGTTTTTCTGCTGGCCCTCTCAGCCTGGGGCATGCCTCCTCTCGGCCTGGTCTTTCCTCACTCAAGCTGGGTCACTCTTCTCGGCATTGCAGTCATTGCCGGTATCTCCCTGCGCTTTCCGCCGGCGGCTGCGGGCGCGCTCGGAGTCCTGGCCTGCCTTCTTCTGGGTCCCCCGATTCCTCCCATCCAGGAGGGCGGCGCCAACATCAGCCTCGATTCAACGCGAAGGGAGGTGACTCTCAGGGCCGGGAACGGCGAGATGTACGGACTGGAAATCGCTCTGGAAGGCGACGGCAAGCTTCCTGAGGGCGCCACGGCCGCCTGGATCCTTCTTCCTCATAAGCGAATTCCACTGAGAGTTGGCCGTGATCTTCCACCGAAGAGCTTCGCACCCGAAGAAAAGCTCAGTCCCGCCTCGGCCGCTTCCCCGCCGGCAGAGATCATTCTCCGTCCTCCCGCCCTCAAGGATGGAGCGTGGAAGCTCTCGCTCAGGAAGCACTTCAAGGTCGCTCATGGTATTTTGCCGCGAGTTCTGATCAACCGAAAGATACGACCCGCCCCGAGCCTGAGGATCCTGGCCGCCGGTCCGGAAATTCCGGCTCTACCCAGGGACTGGAATGGTGAACACTGGCTCTGGGCCGCCGCCGGCCTTCTCGCTCTGATCCAGCTCCTCTCCGGCCTCTGGAAGAAACCCGGGTCGGGAGTTCCCTGGATCCCGCTGATCGCCGGACTCCTGGTGAACCGGGCCGCCATCGAGCCGCTTCATCTTCTCGGCGAGAGATATTCGGTGGACCTGGCCCTCGCGGCAATCCTCATTGCCTGGATTCCCGCAGCATCGTCCTGGAGTCGGCGCCGACGTTTTTTTCTGCCTGCCTTCCTGCTCCTCGGCAGCCTCGCCTTCGCGACCGCCCACCTGACACCTCCCCTGTGGGGGGATGAACCCTATCACCTCGCTCTGATGGAATCCGTGCTTCGAGAACATTCCTTGAATCCGGCGCCATATCTTGTGGGCGGTGGGGCGACCCGGGAGCTGATCCTCAGCACGGGGCATCTCTTTCACTCACCGGTTCTCGCCTTCCTCCTCCTGCCGGGATACGCCGCTGGAGGACGAGCAGGCGCCCTCCTTCTCCTGGCCTTCTACGGCGCCCTCGCCCTCGCCATTCTCCTGCGAGCCATCCGAAACTCGATTGATCTCAAGCCTCGAAACGAGTATCTACTCTTGCTCGTCCTCCTGCTCAGCTATCCCCTGAGCAGCTTCATAGGCCAGATCTGGCCCGCCGTCGTCGGCATCCTCTGTACCTCCGGCGCTCTGCTTCTCCTGAGGAAGGACGCCGGGACCGGGCCCTCGGGAATTTGGAGCGCTCTGGCCCTGGCCGCCTTCTCAGGCGCCGTCAAGACACGACTGGCCCTGGTGACTTTCCCGGTCGCCCTCAGCCCCTTCCGGGGCCATCGCAGATCGCTGCGCTTCTGGCCCGGTCTATCAGCCACAATGATCGCCAGCCTCGGCGTCGGCTGGTTTTTTCTCGGCCACCCCCTCGGCCCATTCCGTCGTCTCAGAGACCTGATTCCGACCGATCCGGTTCTGGCCGGCCGGGTCCTCCTCGGCCTCTTCTTCGATGCTGCCGGCGGGCTCTTATGGACAGCTCCCTTCTGGATAATCGCCATCCTGCTCCTCCCCCGCCTCTGGAGGGAAGGTCGGGCGTCGGAGAAGGCCATGATCCTCGGTGCTGCGGCAACGGTCTTCCTGCTGCTCCCCTCCGGGGAATGGTACGGGGGCGGATCGCCGCCCGCCCGATATCTCGTCCCTCTCCTCCCCCTGGTGGCCTTCGCCCTCGCACGCCTGCTCGAAAAACCGGAGGGTCTGCGAAGGCTCCTGTTCCTGCTCGCGCCGCCTTCTTTTTTCGCCTGGTGGCTCCTGAGCACCCGACCCCACCTCAGCATCAATCCCGGAGACGGAAGATGGTACTTCTCAGCCATTATGGCCAGGGCATTCCAGGCGGACGCCGATTCCCTCTTCCCCTCCTTCCTGCATCCCCGGAGCGCCAGTATCTTTGTTCCCATCGCTGTCAGTCTGGGCCTCGCCCTCCTCTGGATGATTTTTTCCCGCAGACCGGGATGGGCTCGACACCTCACCCGAATGGGCGCTGCATTCTGGATCATGCTGGCCACCGCATTCACCACAACTCTCCTTCTGCGAGGAGATCGAGTGGTCGAGGCGGAAGCGCCCCAGGTCCGACGGCACGGTGGAGAGAGCTTTCCAGCGCAGGGAGTTCCGCAGAGGTGGGCACACCCGGTCGGCTGGAGCCTCAAAGACGGGAATTCTATTGATTTTCCCCTTCATGTCGACGGGAATGAAGACATCCTGCTGATTGCTCAGCTCCGAGGCTCCCGCCGGAAGGCGGACATCAGCTGGAATTGGGATCACAAGACCGCCGGGACCTTATCCCTGAAAGACGGTATCCCTGAGGGTGGTCTGATTCTTCCCGGCCCGGGCACGCCGGGAAAACACAGACTTTCACTCAGCTTCGAAGCCCGGCCGGGTACCACCCTGCTGCTGGACCGCATTGAGACCACTGAAAACCACAGATGAGCCTGTATCGCAGAAAAATGCCGAAGTCCTGATACTCCGGAACTTATCGCAAGCTTTACATTGCCCGGTGCGAACGAGATGGGTGATCCCCGCCGGAAGTACGCCAACTCAGGTCAACAAAAAAAGGCCGGTCCCGCGTGAGGACCGGCCGAAAAGACATGCTGGTGAGCTGATCAGTTCATCAGAGCAGCGGAGCAATGACCAGACTGACGACCGACATCAGCTTGATCAGGATATTGAGGGAAGGACCGGCGGTATCCTTGAAGGGATCCCCGACGGTATCACCAACAACCGCCGCCTTGTGAGCATCTGAGCCCTTGCCGCCGTGAGCGCCGGATTCCACGTACTTTTTCGCGTTGTCCCAGGCGCCGCCGGCATTGGCCATGAAAATCGCCATCAGCACACCCGAAACGGTCACACCGACGAGAACTCCGGCCAGCATGTGCTTGTCGTAAAAACCGAAGACCACCGGCGTAATCACGGCCATCAGACCGGGAACCACCATCCGTTTGATCGCGGCCGCCGTCGAGATATCCACACAGCGGGCATAATCCGCCTTGGCCTTGCCCTCCATCAGTCCGTCGATCTCGCGGAACTGACGACGAACCTCTTCGATCATGTCGAAGGCCGCCTCGCCGACTGCCTTCATGGCCATGGAAGAGAAGAGGAAGGGGAGCATCCCACCGATGAAAAGACCGGCCATGATCTCGGGATCAGTGATATCAATTGAGGTAATTCCTGCCGTCTGGGAGAATGCTGAAAAGAGTGCAAGCGCAGTCAGCGCAGCCGAACCGATGGCGAAACCCTTGCCGATCGCGGCCGTGGTATTTCCTACCGCATCCAGCTTGTCCGTCCGCCCACGAACTTCCTTGGGCAGTTCACTCATCTCGGCGATGCCGCCGGCGTTATCGGCGATGGGACCATAGGCGTCAACCGCCAGCTGGATTCCGGTTGTGGCCAGCATACCCAGAGCCGCAATCGCGATGCCGTAGAGACCTGCATAATGACTCGAAACCACAATGGCCAGCGCGATACAGATCAGGGGCAGGGCCGTGGAACGCATCCCGACGGCGAGACCCGAAATGATATTGGTCGCGGCGCCTGTTGTGGAGTCCTTCGCAATTCCACGGGCAGGCCCCCTGGACTCCGCCGTGTAATACTCGGTGATCAGACCGATGGCGATTCCGGCAGCCAGACCGGCGATCGTGGCGATAAAGACGCCGGCCGCGGAAATCGTCTTCCCGCCATGGCTCACCGCCTCCGGCAGCATCCACTGGAGAATGGGCCAGGTCAGAATGGTCATCAGGATTCCCGCACCGAAGGTTCCACGGTTGAGGGCCGCCTGGGGATTTCCTCCCTCCGAGGTCCTCACCACGAAAGTCCCAAGGATCGAGACGATGATGCCGACACCGGCAAGCAGCAGGGGAAGCACCACGAGGCTCATCTGCCCCATTGCACCGCCGATGACCATCGAGCCGACGATCGCGCCCACATAGGACTCGAAGAGATCAGCGCCCATTCCGGCGACATCGCCGACGTTATCGCCGACGTTATCCGCGATGGTCGCGGGATTCCGGGGATCGTCCTCGGGAATTCCGGCCTCAACCTTTCCGACCAGATCCGCTCCGACATCAGCAGCCTTGGTATAGATACCGCCACCGACGCGGGCAAAGAGCGCAATCGAAGAGGCGCCCAGGGAGAAGCCCGAGATAATCGGCAGAACAGTGCTGTTCAGGGCCGACAGTTCCACGCCGAATGCCCTCGTATAAATCAGCAGCAGAACGCTGAGACCGAGAACCCCGAGACCCACGACCGACATCCCCATCACCGAGCCGCCGGCGAAGGCGACACCCAGACCCTTGGTCAGACTGCTCCGACAGGCGTTGGTCGTGCGGACGTTTGCCGCGGTCGCAACCCTCATGCCGAAAAAACCTGCGGTCGCCGAACAGAGCGCGCCGATCACGAAGGAGACGGCGACAAGACGATTAAAGCCCTGGTTTCCGATCACCAGAAGGGCCGCCACGACGACGACGAAGATCGCCAGGACCCGGTACTCCCGACCGAGAAAGGCCATGGCGCCCTCACGAATATGCTGACCGATCTCCTTCATGTAATCGGTCCCGGCATCCTGCCGATTGACCCAGCCCGTTCTCCACCAGGCGAAGAGCAGAGCCAGGACCCCGGATGCAGCAACAAAATAAAGTAATGAGTTAAAATCCACGATCATCCTCCCTTGAAATAAGCGATTCCCGGAATGAGATGAATTTTCCATCCCCCCCATCCCACGACGAAATGTCCTTATCGAAAGTCATCAGAATGCGAATGCCTCCTGCTGAGGACGGAGATTAGCATACTTTGAGTAATATTCTCCAGCGGCTGAAATCCGGGGGGGCTGTTATGATTCGAGAAAGTGGAAGGGAGAGCCGAGTCCTCAGATGAACTACAAAACGGCAGTCGAAATTGGTTCGGGAGGAATGGGCGAGGTCTTCAAGGCCTGGGATCCAGGTCTCGAGCGCTTCGTCGCGATCAAATTCCTTCGCAGCAATGACCCCATTCTCGTCGAGCGTCTCCTCCGTGAGGCCCGAGCCCAGGCCAGGCTGGACCACCCTTCGATCTGTAAGATCTATGAGGTCGGCGAGGACGAGGGTCGCCCCTTTATCGCGATGGAATTCGTCGACGGCAAGCCGCTGGATGCGGCGGTGCGAGAAATGTCGGTCGAACAGAAGGTTCTCCTGATGGCCGGAGTGGCGGACGCCGTCCAGGCGGCCCACTCGGTGGGGCTGATTCACCGGGACCTCAAACCGGCCAATATCCTGGTCGCGGAAGAAGAAGGTCAATTCCACCCCTACGTGCTCGATTTTGGAATCGCCCAGATCGAGGAGGCCCCCGGGCTGACCCTGACTGGTCAGGTCATCGGCACGCCCGGTTACATCTCCCCGGAACAGGCCCGGGGAGAGACCACGACCCTGGACCGCCGGACGGATATCTTCAGCCTCGGCGTTATTCTCTACGAAATTCTCGCCGGCAGCACACCTTTCTCAGGTACAAGCAGCATCGAAGTCATGATCGACATGCTCGAGGGTCATCCGGAGATGCTCCGGCGCCGGGCCCCTCAGATCCCCGGGGATCTCGAGGCGATCACCATGCGCTGTCTGGAGCCGGATCCCGAAAAACGCTATCCCTCGGCCCGTGAACTGGCAGACGATCTCCAGCGATGGCTCCGGGGAGAAGCCATCCTGGCCCGCCGAACCGGACTTCTCTACACCTTTCGCCGCGCCGTGCGCCGCCATCGGTTCCGGGCTGCCCTCATCGCCCTCGCGCTGATATTCACCATCGGCGGGTGGATCAAATACACCGTCGACCTCAGCAGACAACAGAGACTCGCCCAGGCTGCCAGGGAAGACGCGGAAGACCTCGTCGGGTTCATGCTCGAAGACCTGTTCGGAAGATTGAAACCCATTGGTCGCCTGGATGTTCTCGACCAGGTTGCCACCAAAGTTGCCTCGTATTACAACCGCTTTGGTGATGAAGACCTGGCGCCGGAGCAACAATTGCGGCGCGTCCGGGTCCTTCGAAACCTGGCCGACGTCATTGACGCAGAGGGTGAATTCGATTCAGCCTACTCGACGCTCCAGAGGGCCGCTGCCATACTCGAATCCGGCGAAATCGGAGGGCCGGAGCGCTTCGCTGAAACAGCAGTGACACATTCGATGATCGCTGAACTGCTTCAGGAGAAAGGCGAGCTTGAGGCATGTATCCAACACCTCAATATCGGCCAGGAGAACATCCAGCCCCTTGTTCAAGAGAAGCCGGAGGGAAAGGAATTCCGAGGCATTCTGGTTGAGATCCTCATCAACATCGCCTGGGCGGAAAGGGAACTGGGACACTGGGACGCCGCCCTCGCCCCCTTGAGGAAGGCAAGGACCGTCCTCGATGAGCAGGCCGAGCTGAGCCCCCATGACCCCGGCATCTCCTTCCGGATCGCCGAAATCGAGAGCTACACGGCTCGAGTCTTTCAGGAGGCGGAGGACTTCGAGGCTGCCGAGCACCATCTCTCGCAGGCACAAGGCCGACTCGAAAAACTCGCCGCAGATTACGCCGAGGACATGAAGTATCAGTTCGAACTCGTCTTGACCTCGGAGAGGCTCGGCTCCCTCGCCGAAGCCCGGGGAATGAGATCGGTCGCCATCGGGCACTATCGGCGCGGAATCGAGCGCGGCCTCCGAATCAGTCGTTTTGACCCGGCCAACACAAGGTGGCAGCGGGAACTCTCAGTCCTCTACTCCTCCCTCGGCGCTCTCCTCCTGGAAGGCGGGGATGCCCGGGGTGCGGGGCGGAATTTTGAAGCCGGACTGGCAATCTCGGAAGGTCTTGTTTCCCGCGGCCGGACCTCCGCCTCGGCAACGAATGATCTGGCGTGGGACTGGCTTCAACTGGGTCTCGCCCGGGAAGCGCTGAAGGACACCGAAGCGGCCCGGCAGGCCTTTGAAAGAAGTCGATTGCTGATGGCCCCAATCGTCGCCGAAACCCGTGAGGTCTGGTATCTCGATACCTGGGCCATGGCCCTACTCCATCTCGGGCGGGTGGATGAGGCCCGGCCGGCCGTTGAGGAACTCCTCGAGGCCGGTTGGGATGAGCCCGATTTTCTCAGCTTGGTGGAACACTATCACCTCGCTCCATCGCCGGACCATCCGGGACCGGAATCTTGACCGGGTGGATAAGCGGAACCGTCCCGAAGGCAGTTTTCGCTCAGGCCCCCAAATCCGCTCCGGTTGCGGCTCCGGCCTCGGTTTGCCGTTTCGGGTCCAGGGACAGGCTCAGCTACAGACCCAGTGACAGCGGCAGAAGCAGGGTCAGAGTCAGTCTCAGGGGCAAAGGGAGAGTCCGGAGCGGGAGCGGGAGCAGGGTCCGGAGCAGGAGCCGCAAACCGGAACAGCCTACCGGCGCAGCATCCGGAGTGGGGCCTCACGCCCGAAACGCGAAGCTGAGCCGGCAGAGTCACGCTCGCAGTGGTCGGAACATCCCACGAACGCATCGGTTTTGGCGCCAATCCCCCGGCTCCGCCCCCCTCCGGCTCGGGATACCAAGGTTGTGCCTGGCCCGCGCATTCCACTTGAAAAACCACGATCCCACCGGCTCCGGCATCGGCTCCGGCTCCCTGCTCCGGCTCCTGCCCCCTGCTCTCGCGTTAATCCCCGAGGCCCAGGGGTTCGCGCAAAAGAACTTTGGGATTTGCGCGCCCAGATGTGCTGCAGATTTGGCTTTTCCGATTGAGAGAAATCCGAGGCGTAGCCGTCCCTACGTTGAGTATTTCCCGATTGAGTAAAAGTCGAAAATGCAGTGTAGCTGGGATGCGAAAACCCGAACTATTTTTGCGCGAGCCCCAAAGCGGTCATGCGCCTGTAGATGGTCGATCGGCCGACTTCAAGTTGGCGGGCGGCTGCATTGACATCGCCCGAAGCCGCGGCCAGGGCCGTCTCAATCGCAATACGCTCAGCTTTCTCCAGCTGGGTCCGGAGGCTCCCGCCACTCTCCCCTTCCTGGACGCCGTCGAAGAGGGATCCCTGCAGCAGCGAACTTTCCAAAAGATCGCCGTCTTCCAGAAAGAGCGCGACCCGGGCCATTTCCCGCTCGAGCTGCCGAATATTGCCCGGCCACGGGGCCGCCGCCAGCACGTCCAGCGCCGCCTTTGAGATCCCCGCGGGTTTGACGCCGGCCTCGGCGCATGCCCTGCTGAGGAAGTGAACAGCCAGGTTAGGAATATCCTCGCGGCGTTTTCTCAGAGGCGGCAATTCGACCACCCAGTCGGCGATCCGGTGATAGAGGTCCGGGCGGAAGGCGCCACTCTCCAGCAGGGCATCGATATCCCGGTTGGTCGCCGATACAACCCGGACGTCGGCCCGACGTGGGCGGCCACTGCCCAGGCGATAGACCTCTTTTTCCTGGAGCACCCGAAGGATCCTGGCCTGGGTATCCGGGGCCATGTCTCCAATCTCGTCCAGAAAGAGGGTCCCTCCCTCCGCCTGCTCGAAACGGCCAGGTCGCGAATCCACTCCCGTGGCCACACCTTTTTCGACTCCGAATAGCTCGGCTTCCAGAAGGTCCCGCGGAAGGGCCGCACAATTCAGGGTCACCAGCGGCGCTTCGGCCCGGCTTGAGGCCGCATGAACATAACGAGCCAGCAACTCCTTACCCGTCCCGGATTCTCCCCGGATCAGAACGCTGATCGATCCCGCTGCAACCCTTGCCGCACTGCGATAGATCTTCTGAATGAGTGCCGACACTGAGGGCGGCGCGGGCGGCGCCGGAGCTGCAATCCTGTGCCTGGAAGCTCCGCCCTTCCCTTCGTCTTCACAGACGACAAGGCCCGCCAGCATGGCGCCGACTTCCACCAGCGGTTTATATGCTCGAGCCAGCTTCTCCACCGGAAAGACTACCCTGAATCTCCAGCCCTCAAAGCCGACCTCTACGGGTGTGAGCTCAGAATTGTCCTCCCGGCGGCGTTTTCGTTCCGCTTCGAAAATGACTCCCTCTTCACCGTCACGATCCCGACTGATGGACACAGATGCACAGGGCAGGGACGAGAAAAGTCCCTGACCGATCGCCTGGATCCGATCCAGCGCCGGGGATCCCCCGGAGATCACTTCGAGGACCCCCGGCAGGAACACCCTGGTGAAGGACTCCAGCACCGAGGGCGCCAGGGTCGTCATCGCAGGGTGTGCCTCATCTCCCGAGAGGCTCCCGGGAGACGCTCTCCACTCATCTCCCATCGCAATACCAATCTCGGAATCCTGAGCCCTGAGACTCTCCAGTACTGCGACTGCGGTCCCGAAGAGCAGAGGCTTTCCGGGAGGCACGGGAGTCCTGCCCCGCACACTCTCACCATCGATCCGGGTCCCATTGCTCGAACCCAGGTCTTCAATCTCCACTCCATCCTCCCCGACGAAGAGTCGGGCATGACGACGGGAGACCGTCGGGTAGGGAATCCTAATCTCCGCCTCTGAGGCGGAACCCACGAGCAATTCACCCTCGGCCAGTGGAATCCGGAGGCTTCTCTCACCGTAGGTTATTTGAAGTCTGAATGGCACAATAAGGGCTCCCGAACGCGTGACGCTCGACCCATTCTTTGGGCATACACCGCCCCTGTCAAGGGAAAATACCCGGGAATCCGATCCCGGCCCTCGGCCTTCATGGCGGTCATGAGGCCTCATGTGCCAACCACGTTTGACCAGGAGCCGGTCCCGCTCTCGAAGCCGTCGGAGAAGATCTCATCGGCGTTCGCCGGGACCTGGAAACACATGGAGAATTCCGAGGTGTTGCCGTCAGGGGCCATCGCAATGGCGGATACCGACGACCCCGGAGTCAAAGCCGGCGCGCTGAAACCGAAGGAACACGAACCCGCGGCGTCGGTTGAGACGCTCTGACTTCCCAGGAAGACTTTGCCTTCACCGTAGTTCAAGGGGTCACACTCCGGGTTTTCGAAAAACAACAACGAAAAGGTCGTACTCGGCAGGGAATTCAGAATCCCAAAGACTGTAGACGTGTCAGGGTTGATACCGTTGAGCAACGGAAAATTCTGCAGACCGTTGGGCCCGGTATCGGCATCGAGGCTGTCATTGACCGTCGGGCCGTCATCACCGAGATCAATGCCGAGGCCAGTGTTGTCGTAGATCGAATTCTCGTCGATGTGAACACCGGAACACCCGGCTCCCACCACCACCCCACCGGCTCCGTTGTGGGCGATGGTGTTGGCGCCGTCTCCACCCCATCCACCGATCAATACGTCGCTGTCCTGATACAGGTAGACGCCGGACTCCCCGTTGCCGAGAGGGCTCCCGTCATCGGCCACTCCAACCCGATTGCCGAGAATGTCGACTGCGGAGGAGACGCCCACGCCGGCCGATATCCCACTGAGCTGGTTGCCGCTGATGAGATTACCGCTTCCCGCGGTCGTACCCCCAATCGTCAGAGACTCGGCGCTGACGATCATGATGCCTTTCTGGTTGGGGATCGCCACCAAGCCGGTTCCGTCCGTTCCGATATAGTTGCCCGAAATGACGGCATCGGGAGAACCATCCCGGACCTCGATGCCATATTTGCTATTGCCCGAGATGACATTCCTCGTCGCAGCATTCGTCCCACCGACCGAGATATTTTCTTCATTGGCAAAGTAGATACCAGGGCTGGTTAAAATACTCCCGTTCGGGATTGCGGCCGTTCGCTGAGCGTTGAGACCGATGACATTGCCGAGGACGAGGGCCCCTCCGGAATAGACGTTGGGCGATCCGAAGAAATAGATCCCATCGTATCCGTTTCCCGACACGAGGTTGCCTCCTCCGGACACGGCGCTCCCGATCTCGCTTCTCAGCGCATCAAAGGAACGTACCCCGTGTTGACCGTTGCCCAGCTCGGCGTTGCCTGATGTTTCGAGGCCGATGAGATTGCCCAGGAGCACATTGTGATCGGAAGTGCCATACAAATACACACCGTAGTACTCGTTCCCGGAACAAACGTTGCCCGCGCCCGCTGCCGTTCCCCCAATCGTATTGTCGTTGGAGTTGTAGACCCGGATGCCACTCCTGTTGGCGTCCGAGCCTCCTCCGGTAACGTCAACGCCCAGGCGGCACCCCTCCACCGTGTTGTTGCCGGCGGTTTCCAGATTGATTCCCTGGAAGGTAAAACCCCGAATCGCCATATGCCTGATCGTGGCGTTTCCCCCGGTCACATCCAGGCCTTGCGCATTACCCGCCGAGGCGCCCTGCAGGGTCAAGAGCCCGGTGATCATCCCGGAACCGACGGTGCCGTCGATGATGGTTGCGACCGTTTGGGTCAGGGTCGGCAACTGGCTGGTCGGTTCGATCGTCGCACCGAAGGGGAGATCAAAGGTGATCGTCGATCCTGCCGGCTGGATGTTGGCCGAGATGATCGCCTCCCGCAGGGAACAGTCCATGTACTGGCAGCCGCCATTGTCAATGTCATCCGTCGTATCAACGACGATAGCGATCCGACTCTTGGAGGCGGCGACCTCGACCGTCCCGTCCTCACCGAGGAGGATCAGATCGTCGCGGCTGTCGACGTTGAGGCGTCCGGCGATCACCGATCGGATCGGAGGATCCGGCGATGGAACCGGCTCGAGTTTCCGCCCTGAGGTCTTCGACACCTCGACATGGAAGATCTCGAGCCTCTCGGCCGAGGCGTCGGCGACCAGCAGATCATGGCCGGGAAGGCCGGAACTCCGCGCCGACAACAAGCGTCCATCAGGAGGGAGCGTCCCGAGTTCGGACCTCTCAAACTCCCGCCCAATATTCCGGATCAGGTGGGTCTCGCCGTCCACCAGACGTACGGCCAGTTGGGCCTCCCGGTCCCGGCTTGTGAAAAAGCCGGTTGCCACATCGACGACCTTCGATTCGAAATCGAAAGGCACCATGGCTGCGGGCGGCACACCCTCTTTTTTGGCTTGAGTTGAACTCAGCTTCCGGTCACGACCGGAAATGAGGATTACCGCGTTCCCGGCTGTGGCGGCAATGTCCTTCCAGACATCGCCATCGAGCCAATCGACGGCCAGACTACTCACCACATTCGGCATCGCGATTTTTTCCGGATCGGCCTTGAGGGCCCCACCGGGATCTTCGAAGACCAACAGAGAGGCCCCGACCTTGCCGGCGACTGCGACGACCAGGTCATCGAGACCATCCCGCCGGTTGACGTCTCCCGAAACGAAAGCCGTGACGCCGCCTTCGAGGTCGATCATTCGGCCTGCATCGAGGCGACCTCGGCCGTCTCCTGCCATCCAGAACAACTGCGCTCGTCCCTCAGCCGCGAAGACAACATCGAAGTCGCCGTCGCTGTCCCAGTCGCCAATCGCCGTCCAATCGGGAGCAAATGGCAAGGGATAGACTGTGCCTTCGGTGGCGAAGGGCCGCTCCGGCGGCAAGCCGGCGCGCTCGCGTTCCAGATCGTGATGGGGCCCCAGGCGAAAGCGCGGGTCCCCCAGGGTCACGACGGCGAAGGCGCCCTCTTCCGAGGCGTAGGCGACGGCGAGATCAATCACGCCATCGCTGTCTAGATGGCCCAGGGCCGCCGTCCGGGCCGGGCCGAGGTCGGCCGACGCCCTGGCGCCGTCGGGCGAGACCATGGTGATCTCAATGGGCTGGGTCGCCCAGATGCCGGCGCGATCCGCCAGGGATGCCGATGCCGGAAGCACCGACACGATCAGTAAGAGAAGCGTGCTGGTCAACGATGCGATGTTGTTCATTCGATACTCCTTACTCGTGCTTCTCAATTGGATACCCATGCCTGAGTGTCCCCGTTCTCGAAGCCGTCGGAGAAGATCTCATCGGCGTTCGCCGGGACCTCGAAGCACATGGAGAACTCCGATGTGTTGCCGTCGCTGCTGGTGGCCGTGGCAGTGATGAACTGGCCGGCTGTGAAACTCAATGAGTTGACCTGCTCCTCGACCTCACCGTTCGTGTCCGTTTGGACATAGGCGCCGCCGAGGTAGGTCTCCCCTTCGCCATAGCCGCTTTCGTCGCAGCTGGTATTGGCGTAGAGCAGAACATGGAAGATGGTGGACGGCGTGGAGTGCAGCTGGAA
>JANTFG010000073.1 GCA_024763555.1 Thermoanaerobaculales bacterium | reverse complement strand
GCGGCCGGCGGATCGAGGATCAATCGAACTCCTACAGGGCCCTGGGTCGGAGTCGGTGAAGGTTCCGGCGTAGCCGTCGCAGTCGGTTCCGGGGTGGGTGTGGCCGTCGGGGTCGGAGTCGGGCTGGGAGTCGGCGTCGGCGTCGGGACCCAGGGCGCGCCCTGCGGCCCGAAGACCTTGTGCTGGGCGGTCGGAGAAAAGTACAGAACGACCCCCGAGCCCACCAGCAGCACGACCAGCACGATGAAGACAACCAGAACCGGATTTCCACGGCCCGATTTAACCTCCTCGTCGATCTCCGGTTCATGGTGAATCGCCGCCTGCCCTGCCGGAGGAGTCGAAACCAGAACCCTTGTCCCGCTGGAGGAAAGCCCGGTCGCCCCGGTTTTCTGCCCTTCTCCCGCCTGCTCCTCGGGAAGCCGGCTGATCGCCTGCCGAAGAACCGCGGTCGTCGCGTCTTTCGAATTGAGTCCGGAGGGAGCCGCCAGGGGGATCTCCCGCAGCGCCTCGATCAGCTCTCCTGCGCTCTGAAATCGCTCGGCCGGATCCTTTGCAATCGACCGACGGATCAGGGCGTCCAACTCAGCCGGACACCGCGAAACGGCCAGGAGGGGTGGATCCGGCTCCTCATTGAGAATCTTGTACAGCACATTGCTCAGTGAGGAACCCTTGAATGGTTTTCGACCCGTGACCATCTCATAGGCAACAACCCCAAGAGAGAAGATGTCGGTCCGGGGATCGATGTCCGCTCCCTGGATCTGCTCCGGCGCCAGATATCCGGCTGTGCCGAGGGCGATCCCCGTCTGGGTCAGCTTCGAGGAACCCTCAAGAGACTTCGCGATCCCGAAATCCATGATCTTGACGGTGCCGTCCTCGAGAACCCGGATATTCGAGGGCTTGATATCACGGTGAACAATGCCCCGCTCATGAGCAAACTCCAGGCCCTCGGCAACCTGGAGCAGAATGGAAACGACCGCATTGAGATCCCCCAGGACCCCGGATGCCAGAAGGTGGTCCAGATCGTATCCTGAGAGGAACTCCTGAACCAGGTAGGGAACACCCTCCTGAGTTCCATAGTCAAAGACCAGGGTAATGTTCCGATGGACGAGGTTGCCGACGAATTCGGCCTCCTGCTGAAAGCGGCGACGGATTTCCTCGTCCGAAGAGGAACACATCTTGATCGCCACCGTCCTCTTGATGAAAGGATCCCAGGCCTTATAGATCACTCCGAAGCCGCCGACCGCGACCTGGGAAATGATTTCGTACTTGCCGATACGCTGAGGCATGTCCATCGGGGAGATTGTATCCCGCCCCGCTCCGGAAGGCCAGCACCTTCTCCCTGCCGATCCTGCCCGTTCCGCTGCAGGAGAATTCTGATCGAGAGCCGGAGGAAGTGAAGCTCATCAGGCCAAATCGTAGATTCGGTTTCGGCAATCTCGCCTGAGCGCGGTCCGCGGGAGCGAAAGACAAGCGAAGGAATCGAGCGACACAGGGCGAAAAGGCCCGATGAAACCGGATTTCTTCGGAGGCGGAGGGGATCACTTCGAGGATTCTGGGGCTTCATTCGTTGATTTCGTCCCCCGAAACCTCGCGGATGGAGTTTTTGCGGGGGACAGCCAAAGGTCGTGGAAGTTCTCACCGGGCGGATCACCTCAAGACAAGCCACAAGCAGCTATCTCTGACCTGAAATCGGCGAAACCCGAGGCCTCAGATCGGGTATGATGTCCCAGCATCACGGCGGGCTTATGAGCCGCCTGTCCGAAGGAGTCATCATGCATCTGAAATTCCTCGCCATGACCGTCACCGCCCTGGTCTTCGTTACCGCCTGTTCGAAAACAGCGCCGGAGAAAACACAGGAGAACCCCATTCTCAGTCAGTGGGATACGCCATTTCAGGCACCTCCCTTTGACCAAATCTCCGAATCCGACTTCCTCCCGGCCTTCGAAAAGGCCATGGCGGAACAGAAGGAAGCGATCAGCCGTATCGTCTCCAGTTCCGAGGCACCTGATTTTGCGAATACCATCGAGGCCCTCGAGTTCTCCGGCCTCGATCTCGATCGGGTTCATCTGCTGTTTATCAACCTCAACGAAGCAGCCTCGACTCCGGGCCTTCAGGAAATCGCGCGCACGATCAATCCCCAGCTGGCGAAACACCAGGATGAGATTCTGATGAACTCGGCCCTTTTCGAAAGAATCCGGAAGGTCTGGGAGAATCGGGACGCTCTTAAGCTCACACCGGAACAGTCCCGCCTCCTGGAGAAGAAATATCAGGATTTCGTGCGCGGAGGGGCCCTGGCCGATGACGAGACCAAGACAAAGATCCAGGAGATCAACGGAAAGCTCTCCAGCCTCAAGACGCAGTTCGGCGAGAATCTCTTAAAAGAGATGAATTCGGTGGCACTCTGGATCACCGACGAGGAGGACCTCGACGGTCTCCCCTCGGCTGTACGGGACTCCGCCGCCGATCTTGCCCGCAAGAAGGGGCGCGAAGGCGTGTGGGCCTTCAACCTCCAACGCACCAGCTGGACACCTTTCCTTCAGTATTCCACGCGCCGGGATCTCCGTCAGAAGCTCTACACGGCCTACACCGAACTCTGCAGTCACGGAAATGAGACCGATAACACCTCAATCGCAGCACAGATCGCCGCACTGCGCCAGGAAAGGGCGAGCCTGCTCGGCTACCCCACCCACGCGGCCTACGTGCTGGAAGAGAACATGGCGGAGAAACCCGAAGCCGTCTACTCCCTGCTGGATCGCCTCTGGAAACCTGCAATGGAAAGTGCGAAACGTGAGAGGGCCGAACTCCAGAAGATCGCCGACCGGGACGGGGTCCAACTGGCGATGTGGGACTGGTGGTACTACGCGGAGAAACTTCGGTCCGAGAAATATGCCTTCGACGAGGAGTCTATTCGCCCCTATCTGCAACTTGATCGCGTGCGGAATGCCGCTTTTGATGTCGCCCACCGCCTCTGGGGTCTCGAGTTTATCGAACACAGCGATGTACCTGTCTACAACCCCGATGTCCAGGCCTGGGAGGTCCGGGATGCGGACGGCTCGACCCTCGGTCTGCTCTATACGGATTATTTCGCGCGTGACGGGAAACGCGGCGGCGCCTGGATGGAGAATTTCCGCCAGCAGTGGATCCGCGACGGCGAGAATATTCGCCCCATCATCGTCAATGTCGGTAATTTTTCGAAACCCGCCGACGGAAAGACCGCGCTTCTCAGTCTCGATGAAGCCAGCACGGTTTTCCATGAGTTCGGGCACGCCATGCACGGCATGCTGGCGCAGGGTCACTATCCCGATCTGTCCGGGACCAATGTCGCCCGGGATTTCGTCGAATTTCCCTCCCAGATGATGGAAAACTGGGCCTTTGCCCCGGAGGTCATGAAAGGCTACGCCGTCAACGAGGCGGGCGAAGCCATTCCGCAGGAGCTGATCGACAGGCTGCAGAAGGCGAAGAAATTCAACCAGGGCTTCAATACCACCGAGTACCTGGCCGCCTCGATCCTGGATATGGACTGGCACAGCATCAAAGACAGCACGCCGCGGGATGCGCTGACATTCGAAGCCTCGGTCATGAAGCGCATCGGGATCATCCCGGAGATCGTCTCCAGGTATCGGACCCCCTATTTCAGCCACATCTTCTCAGGCGGCTATTCAGCGGGCTATTACAGCTATGTCTGGGCCGAGGTCCTCGATGCCGACGCCTTTGAGGCCTTCAAGAAAGCCGGAATCTTCAATCCTGAACTGGCGGCGTCCTACAGGCACAATATCCTGGAAATGGGCGATGCCGTCCCACCGATGGAGCTGTACCACCGCTTCCTCGGGAGAGATCCGGATATCGAGGCCCTGCTCCACCGCCGGGGACTGGATCAATAGCTCTCAGACCCGCGTGCAGAGCACCGGGAGATCAATCAGTGAATATTCGAGACCGCCCGGTCTTCCCGGGCCAGGCGGGCCATGATCTTTTTGAGATCTTCCCAGACCTGGGCCTTGCCCGCCGGATTTCTAAGGAGATACGCCGGGTGGTAGATCGGCATCACGGGGATATTCCGGAAACTCCCCCATCGCCCTCTCAAAGCGCCCATGGACTTCTCGCTGCCCATCAGCCAGCGGGCGGCAAAACGCCCGAGCGCGATAATGACTTCGGGTTCGATGAGGTCGATCTGACGCTCAAGAAAACCGGCGCATGCTGCAATCTCTTCGGGTTTTGGGTCCCTGTTACCAGGAGGGCGACATTTGATCACATTGGTGATAAAGACCCGGTTTCGTTTGAGGCCCATCGCCCGGATCATCCCGTCAAGCAATTTTCCGGCCTGGCCGACAAAGGGCATTCCCGAGCGATCTTCATCCTTGCCGGGGGCCTCCCCGATCAGCATCACGCGTGCGCGCGGACTCCCGGCTCCAGGCACGACATGCCGACGTTTCTCCGATAGCCCGCATGCCTGACAGGCAAGCAACTGAGCCTCGACCCTTTCAAGGTCGTCCGCTCCTGCAGAGACTCCCGCCTCTGTTTCAGGTAACTCGGGAGGATCTCTCCATCCGAGATCCTCGAGATGGCGGAGCAGATCAGTCTTCCGCATGCTCCGCGGCATCCGCATCCAGGCCGCTCTCGGGTGCGGAGCTCTCTTCCGCCGCCGCCTCCGGGCTTGAAGAATCGCCGCCGAAACCGATCAGGCGCTGAAGCCTCAGGAGATCCTCGTCCCGATCCCCACCATCCTCGATGGGCGACTCGATCTCCGGAACCGGGGCTGCAGTGGTCGGCAGCACATCCGTTGGGAGGCTCTCGCCTTCGCCCTCCTGCGTCATCTCCGCGCGGAACTGTTCCACGAGCGCCTGGCGTCGGGCTTCCAGTTCCTCCTGGGTCAGCACCCGCCAGGGAACGACGCCTGCGTCAACTTCATCTCTGGCCTGGAGCGTGTGTTTCGATCGGTTGGTCTCAAGGCGGGGATGGGCGCCGTGGATCAGCTGTGCCGCACGCTGGGACACAACCTCGATATAACGAAAAATGGAGTCAAATTCCTCTGGAAAACCCTTCATGTCACATCCTCTTTAAGCCGGAGTACGAAATCCTGTCGTATTCCATCGAGCACAGGCTTCATCCGGTCTGATCGGTGATGCTCCGCGAGACAGATCCCCACAAGGGTTTCGACTGCCTCGTCCAAGCGGTCGTTGATGATAGCATAATCGAACTCCCCCGCGACACTGAATTCCCGCTCCGCCCACATCAGTCGACGACGAATCGCTTCGGGAGAATTCTGGCCCCGGTGAATCAGACGGCCCTTGAGTTCCTCATAAGAGGGCGGATAGAGAAAGACCTTGACCACGTCCGGGATCGCCGTCTTGACCTGGTTGGCCCCCTGAACTTCGATATCGAGGAACACGTCGATGCCCTGATCCATCTTGCCGAGAACTTCCCGCCGGGAGGTCCCGTACAGAGAACCGGCATACTCGGCGTATTCGAGAAACTCGCCTCTGCCGACCATCGATTCAAATTCTCCCCGGTCGACAAAATGGTAATCCACACCGTCAAGCTCTGTGGGCCGTGGTGAGCGGGTCGTATGGGATACCGAGAAATGGCAGGGGAAACCACGATTCTCCAGCCGGGCCATCGCCGACTTGATGACCGTGGTTTTTCCACCGCCCGAAGGCGAGGACACGATAAAGAGCAAAGCCTCAGTCATGGCAGAGGAGTTTACACTACTACGGCGGAATACGAGAGCCGAGATGATCCTGAAGGATGGATATCTTTTGCCCGCCAGGTGCAGCTCATTGTTTTTTTACCTTTGAATCAGGTGTAGAGAGTCCGAAAACCGAGCACCGCTCTCCCGCTGCTTCTGATATCATAATTTTGTCATGCAATCAGTTCTGTTGATTCTTGTCGGGGCCGGGATTCCCTGCCCCACCTCTGAGTGAAAGGAGAGGTTTATGCGTCGTTTTCTGTTCTTCGCGTTTCTTGTTGTTGCGGTCTCCTCCCTCGCGGGAGCGCAGGCCATCGAACCGATGTCCTCGGGGGTCATCCCCGTAGTCTCTCATCTTCCCGGCGCCAATGGCTCGCAGTGGTCTACGAGCCTTTATCTGCACCAGGTCCAGGGCACGGCGCCGGCCCAAATTCATTTCGTGATCCATAGTCCGGACGGCCAGGTCTGGGAAATGACCAGGGTGCTTTCCGATCCAGCCGGTTCCGCCCAGGTCGATGATGTCGTCCAGGCCGTCGACGCGACCATCCCGAACGGCAACTACATCCTGAGCTGGTGGTCGACCCAGCCCATCGTCATCAGCAGCCGCACCTTCACAACGGAAAGCTCGGGCTCCTACGGCCAGGGAATCGGATCCGTCGCCGAAGGCTCCGGTTTCGGTCAGGGCGGCAGCGTCAGCTTTGCGGCACCGATGGAAATGGGCGCCCATCGCGTCAACGTCGGCATCGCCAATGCCGGATCTTCGGAGCAGGTCTTCTCGATCAAGACCCTGGATGAAGGCGGACAGACCATCAATCAGTGGAGCAAGACTGTTCCCGCATGGTCGATCCTCCAGTTCAAGGCTAACGAGGGCATGTCCGGGGCCGGTTCCGTCGTACTCAGCTGTGAGGACGGCTGCGACGGCAACGCCTACGGCTACACTTCGGTGGTCGTCAACGATTCCAATGACGCCTTCTACCAGTACGCCTCAGCCGGCGCCGGCCTCAGCGAAACCGCACCGGTCATGACGGTACGGGATGACAAGGGTGTTTTCTTCATCACCGGAGGCTCCCTCTATGACGTCTTCGAGGCCATGGGCTACGCCGTGGCCACCGATCGGCTCTGGCAGGCCGAGACCTACCGTCGCCTTGCACGGGGGCGCCTTGCGGAAGTCCTCGGCTCCACCATGCTGCCCTCAGATGTCCTGATGCGCACGATCGGATACTCCGAAGATGAGCTGAAAGAGACCTTCGATGCCCTGGATACCGACACGAAAACGGCGATTCAGGCCTACGTTGACGGATTCAATCACCGCATCGGCGAGATCCGGGAGGATGAGAGCCTGCTTCCCTACGAGTTCCATTTCTTCGGCCTCATGATGGGTACCGACTTCATTCCGGAGGATTGGAGCACCGGGGACGTCATCGCCTGGGCAGCCGCCATGCAGCGTTTCTTCGACCCGGAGGCCCTGGATATGTCCACGGGTCCGCTGACGGGCCAGATCGACAATCTCGTCCTCCTGCAGACCCTCAGCGCCGTGTACGGTCCCGATCAGGGGGCGTCAATGTTCGCCGATCTGCGCTGGAATAACGACCCGGCATCCCTGACCTATATCCAGGATGGAGACAAGCATCAGAACCAGGGATCCTCTCCCCTGCCGACGATCGATCTTTCGAAATACCCCGACCTTCACCAGGCCCTCGCGGAGATGAGCCGGCGGAGACAGACCATCCACGATGCTCTGGTCAAGGCCAACGCTTTGCCGAAGATGGGTTCCTATGCGTGGGTAGTTTCCGGAGACAAGACCCAGTCCGGCCATCCCATCATCTATTCCGGCCCGCAGATGGGCTTCTCGACTCCCTCAATCGTCATGGAGGCCTCCATCATCGGAGGCGGCCTCAAGGTTTCCGGGATGACCATCGCCGGTCTGCCGGGCATTGTCATCGGCCGGACACCGCATCACGCATGGTCCATGCAGGTCGGTCATGCCCACACCGTCGATTTCTACCTCGAAGCACCCCAGACCGTCTCCCTCCACCACATGGAGACCATCAAGGTCTTCGGGGGTGACGACGTGACGATTCCGGTCTTCCGCTCGGCGCACGGCCCGGTCGTCGAGCCCATGCCATACGACCCATCGACATCTCCTGCGGCGATCATCTCCTGGAAATATGCTCACGTCGGGATCGAAGCCTCATCGCTTGGCGCCTTCCTCGGCCTCGCACGGGCTCAGAGCGTCGACGAATTCGGCGCTTCGATCGAGGGCGTGGCGGTCAGCCAGCACTTCTGCTATGCGGACAAGGACGGAAACATCGCCTACTGGATGTCCGGGCATGACCCCATCCGCCCCGAGGGCGCCGATGTCAGATTCCCCATGCTCGGGGATGGAACACAGGAGTGGCCCGGCGGTCTCAAAGCCCGTTCCCATGCGGAGAACCCGACGAAGGGATATTTCAGCGGTTGGAACAACAAGACCAACCCGGACTATGACAGCGCACCCAATAATCCGGGATCCTACCAGTTCGGGCCCGCCAATCGCGCCCACGTCATTGATGAATACCTCGCCTCCCACAATGCCCTGAGCTTTGAGGATGTCCGCGATCTGGCCCTGAACATCGCCACCACCAGCAGCCTCCTGGGAGGAGGAAACACCTGGTCCTTCGTCGCTGATGATTTCAAGGCTGCCGTGGCCTCCGATCCCACCGACGACCGGAATGCCGCCGTGACCCTCCTTGAGGGCTGGGACGGACATTTTGTCGCCGGCGGCTCCGAAGAGTGGGCAGCGGGTACCGAACGCTCCGAGGCCTGGATCCTGCAGGATCGCTGGATCGATGAAGTCATGCGCCTGGTCTTTGAGGACGAGTTTACGATGGCCGGCTACGAGTATCCCTCAAGGCCTCACCGGGTTCTCTTTAACGTCCTTCTGCATGCACTGGCGGGTGATCAGGCTTCCATCCCGAACCACTACGACTGGTTTGCCGACGCCTCGAACTCGGGGAAACCGACGACAGCGGATGGTCTCATTCTGCTGGCTCTCGACAATGTCCTGGCGGATCTCGGAGCACGCCCCTGGCAACAGGACCGCGGGCAGATCGTCTACCGTCACGACATCATCGGCCAGGTTCACACGACACCATGGGCCAGCCGTTCCACCTATGCCCACTGCGTCGAATACGGCTCGGAGGGTCCGACGAGGATCGAGAGTATGTTCCCGCTGGGAGAGTCAGGAATGATCTGGACCAACCAGTTCGGACAGCCCGTTCTCGATGATTTATTCCTGGGAATGACGGATGTTTTCGACGCTTTCGCTCCCCGGGATTTCCCGCTCTTCGAATAGCTGATCTCTATCCGTCCACGGGCCCCCTTCGCAGGGGGCCCTTTTTTTATGTTTCCCCGCCGCCCAGACCGAGGACATCGATCGCCTTCTTCAGCATCTCAACACAGCCCTCGACTCCAAAGATGGAGACGTCCAGCGTCAGGTCGAAAAGACTCTCGTCCCCGGCCTCGGCCCGGAAGTGGCGTCTGATGAAGTCGCGTCGCGCCTGGTCCAGGGCCTTCACCCTTTTCTCAGCAAGATCAGTACCGATTCCACGGGAGCGGGCGAACTGATCGACCCTCCAGTCCCGGTGCGCGACCACCCGCACACGCAATCCGCCATCCCTCGGAAGCAGGAGATGAGCACCCCGCCCGATGAGAATGACCCGACCCCGATCGGCCGCAAGGGCGACAATCCTGGAGAGCTGTCGGATGTAGGTATCCTGGACCAATATCCGAGAATCCATCAGGAAAAGCACCGAATCCCGGATCCACCCCGAACTGGTCTCGTCGAGAAGTTCCAGGCGCCTGGGATCGAGTTCCAGCTCTCGTGCCAGCGCCTCAACGGCTCCCCGCCCAAGAACCTCCCAGCCCAGCTCATGTCCGAGTCTTCGACCGATTTCGGCGCCGCGGGCGCCGGCTTGCCGGGATATCGTGACGAAAGGCCTTCTCGAGGGACCGGTTTCCGTGCCCGGGAATCGACTCCGACGGGTCAATTCATCCAGCATCAATCGGGTTTCCGCCGCCCTTCTGGAAACGCTGCTCTGAGCTGTCATGACAAACTCCTGTTGATAAAGATAGGTCCTGGAAGCTGAAATGGCCAGTCATCGAAGGCTTCAGTTCCTTCTCGATCGAAGATAGACCACCGGCGATGGCTTTTCACGAATCCGGCCTTCTTTCGGAGTGATGAGCCTTGAAACCCGGCGCCCCTCAGGTTAGGATGCTCCAAACAACGGGGTGGTTCCCCCGGAAGAAGTCTCGGCACGGGGTCGAGGCAGAATCCGGGATGGGGAAGCCGGTGAAAATCCGGCGCGGCCCCCGCCACTGTAACCGGGGACAGAGCACTCGAGGAAGTCGGAAGCTGAGAAGTTTCGGTCTTCCAGCCACTGGGCGACACGATCCGAGAGGGTTGATCGACTGGGAAGGCGAGTTGCTCCGGCGCCCAGAGATGGGCAGATCCGGGAGCCAGGAGACCTGCCGCCCCCACAACCGAAACGGGAGGTTTCATGTTCTATCGTCGTATCTGTTTATTGTCTCTTCTTGTTCTGGCCCTGGCACTGCCCCTCCATGCTCAGGAGGAGGACTCAAAGAAATTCAGCGGAGAAATCACCGTCACCGCGACCGGAACTGAAGAGGACTCATCGACAGTTCCTGCCGCCGTCACCATCATCTCCTCTAAAGAAATTGAGGACTCTCAAGTGTCCGATCTCCCTGAGCTTCTGAGGCGGGTTCCCTCCATGATCGTCATGTCCGCCGGTGGCGTCGGAAACCAGACTTCGGTCTTCACGCGGGGAAGCGAGAGCGATCACACCCTGGTGATGATCGACGGCGTGCGTCTCAACTCCCCCTACTTCGGCGGCTTCGATTTCAGTCAAGTCTCGACGGCAGGCCTCGAGCGAATCGAAGTCGTCCGTGGCCCATCCTCCGCACTGTGGGGTTCGGATGCGATCGGTGGAGTCATCAATCTCGTGCCGCAACGCGCCCGTCAGGGTTTGCATGGGCAGTTCCTCGCCGAGAGTGGATCGGACTCGTGGGAGCGCTATCAGGGCACCTTCTCCTACGCCTCCGAAGGCTTTGATCTCCTCGCCACCGGCCTGAAACACGAGGGTGACAGCAATCTCGAGAACTCCGACTTCGATCTCGAAACAGGGCTGATTGATGCGGGCTGGAGCTTCAAGAAGGAAAGCCGCGTCGGCATTCTCTTTTTTCAGAATGACTCCGAACTCGGAATTCCCTTCGCCAGTCCCGGAAACCCGAGCCCTCTGCGCCGTCAGAAGAACCGTCAGCAGACGATGGCCCTGCCCTTCAGCTGGAAGATCAATTCCGAGTGGCGCCTGGAAAGCACCCTCTCCCACGTCTCCAATGAGTTCCGTTTCTCGGATCCCGATGATGCGTGGGGATTCACTTCGCAGGCCACGGATACCGATACCGACCAGGCACACGCCATCCTCCATACCGACCGCGGCCTCCATCATCTCAGTTTCGGCGGCGAATGGCGCTCCGACGAGGTCGACGACGCCTCGAGTTATGGTGTCAATCTCGAGAGCAAGGGTAGCGATAGTAGTGGTTTGTTTCTCCAGGATGACTGGAGCATCAACAGCTCGACGCGTCTGCTCGCAGGCGTGAGATGGGACAGCACCGATGAGTGGGGTTCGGAGTTCTCTCCTCGACTTGGGATTGGATGGAAGCTCGCCAGGGGCTACGATCTTCGCCTGAATTATGGCGAGGCCTTCCGCCAGCCTTCGGTTGGGGAACTTTACTTTCCGGGATCCGGCAACCCGGATCTGCAGCCGGAGACCTCGAAGTCCTGGGAAATCAGCCTTGGACGACTGAAGGGGAAGTCCTCTCCCAATGAATACCGCTTCAACTATTTTCACACGGAGATCGATGATCTCATCAACTTCGACTACATCAGCTATTCGATGCTGAACATCGGCAAGGCCACCATTGACGGCATCGAGTTCATCGTCGACACCACCTACACGGAAGACATCTCCTCCACCCTCCAGTTGAGCTGGCTCGACGCAAAGGACGGCGATGATCAGGATCTGCTGCGCCGCCCGGAATGGAGCGGCACATTCACCCTCCGCGGCGCCTTCTCCGAGGCATGGCGCGGTGATCTCAACCTGCTCTACGTCGGAGAGCGGCCGGATATCGATGCCCTGAGCTTCGAAGAGGTCACCTCGCCCGGATTTGTCACGGTCGATCTGGCCCTCGGCTTCCGCCTGAGCGATACCCTCACGTTGCGTCTCAGGGGAAGAAATCTCCTCGACCGGGACTACGCCGAGATCAACGGCTATCCGGCGCCCGGCCGTCGGATAATCTTTGGTCTCAAGGCAGCTTTCTGAGGTCGACGCCCTGGTTTTCCCCCGGCGATCGGTCCATCGGGGCCGGCGCCGGGGAGAACCGCCTCAACCGGCCATCATCTTCTCGATCTCCTCGACCCTCGTCGGCAGCTCAGCCGAGAGGCTCTCGTTACCCGTGGCCGTCAGAAGATGATCGTCCTCGATGCGGATTCCGATGGCCTCGTCCGGAATATAAAGCCCGGGCTCGTTGGTGATGACCATCCCCGGCTCCAGTTTCAGATGATCCCCGCCGGGATCGTGGGCGTCGAGGCCGAGATGATGTCCCAGACCGTGAATGAAGTACTGCCCGAGTCTTTCCCCCTTCGAGTCACGCAGCGGCGAATCTTCAAAGACTCCGTAGGCGATCTTTCGCAGATCGAAGAGGGTCAGCCCTGGTTTCATGGCCTCCGCCACCCGGTCGTGCGCCTCGAGGACCAGCTCGTAGAGTTCACGCTGACGGGGAGAGAAACTCCCGTTCACGGGATAGGTGCGGGTCAGATCTCCGCAGTAATAGCCGAAGCGAGCGCCGATGTCGACGACCACCAGTTCGCCCTCCGTACAGACGTCGACGTTCTGGTCGTAGTGAAGGGTGGTCGCATTGAAACCTGACCCCACGATCGAGGGAAAGGCCAGACCCTCGGCCCCTGCAGCCCGGAAGGCCGCGTAGATCGCACCGTCGACGGCCCCTTCCGCGATTCCCGGGCGAAGCGTGGCCGCTGCAGCGTGATGCCCCTCGATGGTTGCCGCCACGGCGCGTCGCATCAGGGCAATCTCGCCCTCCGTCTTCCGAATCCGCATTTCAGCAATCTCCCCGGAACAGTCCCGGACGGCAAAACTCGTCATCCGCTCCCGGAGACCCGATACGAAACGGTGAGCCGGGCCCAACTCCTCTCCCCTGGACAGGGCGGGATAAATTGTAAAAAGCTCAGCCGTATCAGAGGAGAGCCAGGCCTGGAGCCGGCTTTCAAAACCCGGAACGGGCCTGATTCTGGCCTCCAGCGTGATCTGGGAGGGCGAAAGGCTGTCGACATGATCAAAGCCGAGCGCCTCCTCCGCCTCTTCACCCGGCCCCCATTTCGGCCCCGTCCATTGTTCGACATCGGGATCGCGAGGCGGGAGAAAGAGGTACTCCTCCTCTTCAGCCGGCCGCAGTACGAGGATGGCGTTGGGCAGCTCGACCCCGGTCAGATAGTAGAAATCCGAATTCTGGCGGAAGGTCCCGACATCTCCGGCGCCCCGATCATCTCCGTTGCCCCAGATGACGATGACTCCCCGCCCGATCGATCTCGCCAGATCCCGGCGCCGCTGCCGGTAGACCGAAGGCGCTTCAAGTTCCGCCGAGTAATTTCCACCACGCATATCCCGCTTTTCCATGATGCCTCCCCTTCGAGGGCTCGATGACCCCCATGGAGCTTGAATGAGCCGGCAGGAGACGTCAAGTCCCGGGCTGAGCAGATTCGCACCCGGGGCCGTCCAGAATTCATGGGGCCGTCGCCTGCTCAACGACAATTAGAACTGGACAGTGACGACAACTATAATTGGACACGGGCCGAGGGGGAGGCGGCATGTCTGGAGGAGCTGGGAAACAACCTTCCGCAGCCGCAGGCTGAGAAGGACGAGATCCATGTGTCGGGCACCTTTCCGAGCAGATTATCGAATCTCAACCGACTTGAGGTCCTGAGCTTAGGACGTTCCGCCGGACCACATGGTGGTGTCTCCGGTCTCAAATCCGTCGGAGAAGAGATCCATCGGGTAGACAAGACTCGGCCGGGAGATCACGGAAGAGGAGATGCTGTTCGCATCAGAGCCCGGATCTCCGCCGCCGTCAAAGACCAGACCCACCGCCACCCAGAGAAAATCACTGCTCGTGCCTAGATCTATCTCGATCTGCGCTGCCGTATCGGTCGAGTATCCGCCGCTCTGGGTACCATCGACATCAGCAGCCCGCGTCCAACCCGCCGGGCTGCCGTCCATCGGCGGTAGACTGCCCTCAGCAACACGGCGATACCAGATGGAATAGGCCGTCACGAGGCTCGACGAAGCGTCCCTCAGCGCCTCCGCCGCAGTATCGGGCGCCGTCCAAGAGAGGTCCAGGGTGATGACATTCCCGGATTGTCCTGCCTGGCTGACGCCGATTCTCTGCCCGGTCCCGATGAGAGGTGAAGCCTCCGAGGAGCATCCGCTGCAGATGCGACTCTGGGCCGCGTCGAGATCGATATTGGCGTCCCCTGCATTGTGATCAATATCGACTGCCGCCCAGCGTCCACCATCCGAGGAAGTCGTCGCCTCGGCCAGGACGATGGAGGCCGCGGGCAGGAAGCCCGCCGTCGTGCAGCTCCCGTTGAGCCACTCGATACCGCTGAGGGCGATGCAGTCGCCCGAAGCCTCGCACAGCGGCGAGGCATCCAGAGCGGCGCATCCATTCCCGGTGCAGGGATCTGAAATCGAGGCCGTTTCCGCTGATCCTGCAGCCCAGACGCGGAGCGTTGCCTCAGAGCCCATGCCCTGAATCGCGGCGGGTTGGGTCTTCTCCCCGATCACCGCAGAGCCACACTGGGCGGCGAGATTGCCGGCCGTCACGGTGAGGGCCGCTAGGACCACCGCCGCATGGAGCATAGCTCTCCAAGAACGCGACTTCAGTAATGCGTCGGTTGCCATTG
>JANTFG010000072.1 GCA_024763555.1 Thermoanaerobaculales bacterium | reverse complement strand
TGGAAGAGCGGGCCCTCCGGACTGTTGAGGTATTTGGGCTCCCCCTCGCCCAGAATCCGACCACCGAAGGCGATGATGCGCCCGTCGGATCCCCTGATGGGAAACATCAGCCGGTTCCGAAAACGGTCATAGGCTTTCTTACCGCTCTCCGGCTGGATGGCCAGCCCGGTACTGACAATGCTTCCTTCGGGATGTCGTCGGCTCAGCGCGTCCAACAGGTCCCGCCATCCATCCGGCGCCCAGCCGAAGCCGTATTCCTTCCACGAGGATTCCTGGAAGTCTCGCCGGGCCAGTTCGCGTCGGGCCGGCTCCGCTTCGGGACGCGAGAGGGCCCGGACGAAGAAGGATTGGGCCTCCTCGAGAAGGGCCCTCTGTCGCTCGCTTTCCTTTCGTTTTCGCTGGGCATTGGGGTCCCGCGCCGGAAGAGGGACGCCGAAACGCCTGGCCAGCTGTTCGGCGGCTTCAGGAAAACTGAGGTGCTCCATGGCCATCAGAAATTTGAAGGCATCGCCGCCCTGGTGGCAGCCGAAACAGTAGTAAAGCCCTTTGACGGGATCAACGGAGAAGGACGGTGTCTTTTCCTCGTGAAAAGGGCAGAGGCCTTCCCAGCTTCGGCCCTTGTGCTTGAGGCGGACGTGATCCGAAATCAGATCGACGATGTCGATGGCGTCGCGAAGGCGCGCGAGGAATTCCGGACCCAGATCGAAGTCGCTCACCTCCCCATGGTAGACCAGATTTGCAAAGGAGGGGGTCTGTTTGGGGGTCGGGCCTTGGAGCTGAGATCAGGAGCAGAGCTTGACCAAGGTGATGTTGAGCCGCAGAAGATCGCTCAGGAGCAAGGCCTCTTGGGTGTCGCTCAGCGGCTCACTGATCCCATGAATTATGTCGGGCTCGGCACCGGCCCATCTCTTTATTCATCCCCACCCAAACCGGGCGATGGCCGACAAATTACCGATCTCCACCATGTTTTAAGCTTCGTCCTTGCATCGGCGTACCTGGCCATGGAGAATGAGGGACATGAAAAATATCTACGAAGCTCTGCCGAGGAAGTCGATCGAAGAAATTGAGGAGCTGGAAGCCTTCCAGGTTCTCCGCGGACTGGCTAGGGGAAAGCTGGGGGGGCTTCCGCCGGAGATGATGGCCCGGCACATCCTTCGAATCAACATGGATGCGGATTGGCCGGTGCAGAGGACTGCACTTGATGCCATCGTCCGTCGTTGGGCATTTGCCCACCGGGATCGGCTGGAGGTTGGAAGGAGACCTCGCGGGCGAATCGGGTTGGGCTTATACCGCACAAAGAAACACGGGGAGGATCTTCGGCCCTACCAAACCCAGCTTGCGGCATTGAATCCGCTGGTGGGAAGCTGTGACTGCAAGGACTTTCAGAAGAGTGGCCTCGGGCTCTGCAAGCATCTGCTCGTGGTGCTGGAGGATCTCAGGATGAAGTCCTCAAAGTGGAAGCGAGCCATGGATGCCGGTCTGGATGCGGAGCAGGCAAGTCCACGTCTGCGTTGGGATCCCCGTTGCCCCCTGAGAGGCGTCGAAGACTGGATGGATCGCATCAGCTGGTGGCCCGGAAGGGATACGACACCAAAGCTCCCAGGCGTGATCGAGCAGTTCTTCTCGCGGCGGCGGGAAGATGGGGCATGGGTTCTTCGGGGAGGAGCAGCGGATGATTTTGCGAACCGTCTCCAACTGGCTGAGGCCCTGCTGGAATTCCTCCTGGAAAGAGCTTCGGAAGATCCCGGGGTCGGAGATGATCCGGCCTTGAAGCCTCTGTTTGAGCGGGAAATCCGCCGCCTCGAACGCAGGGCTCGGGGGCTCAAACTCGTCGACCGGCTCGATGCTCAGCTCAAGAAGCTCAAACGCCCCCTCTACGCCTACCAGCGCGAAGGAGTCGCCCGTTTTCTCGGCGCCGGACGATTACTCCTGGCCGACGACATGGGACTTGGAAAGACCATTCAGGCCATTGCGGCATGCGATGTGCTCTGGAGGTCGGGTCGGGTGCGGCGAGGCCTGCTGCTGGTGCCGGCGCCACTGAAATCACAGTGGGAGCGGGAGTGGACACTCTTTTCCGATGCGCCGGTCCGGATCATTGAGGGCAGGTCTGCCCAGCGTGCGTCGATTTACGCCGAGCAGCAGGAAGGCTTTCTGATCGGGAATTACGAACAGCTTTTCCGGGACCTGGCCCTGATGTACCAATGGGCGCCTGAAATGATGGTTCTCGATGAGGCGCAGCGAATCAAGAACTGGGCGACCAAGACGGCTGTCTACGTCAAGCAGCTCGACCCCGAGTATCGGCTGGTGTTGACCGGGACCCCAATGGAGAACCGCCTGGATGAACTTGCCTCCGTGATGGATTGGGTGAATGAACGTGCCATGGAACCGAAGTGGCGAATGACCCCCTGGTACATGACCTTATGGAATGGGAGGGAGGCCGGCCCGGGTGCACGCAACCTCGATACCCTTCGGAGCCGTCTCGCGGATTCCCTTGTCCGGCGCGTCAGGAAGGAGGTTCTTGATCAGCTGCCGCCCCGAACCGATACGAGGGTCCCTGTTGAACTGAGTCAGGCCCAGTACCGCGAACACGAGGACCTCAGCAGGCCGATTGCCATCATCTTGCAGAAGGCGCGAAGGCGACCCCTGACCCAGGCGGAGTTTCTGCGCCTCATGCAGATGCTCGCGACCCAACGGATTATCTGTAATGGATTGGCGCAGCTTCAGTTTGATGACTTGTGGCCCGAGCTTTCGACAATGAACGAAGGCCGGGATACGATTCTCAAGAGTCTGGATAGCCCGAAATTGATCGAGTTGAGAGAGTTGATTCGGCAGCTTGTCCTGGAGGGCGGCCAGAAGGTTGTCGTTTTCAGCCAGTGGAGGAGGATGCTGAAGCTGGCCGAGTGGGCGGTCGGGGATATCCTGACCGCCAGAGGTTATCGAACGGCATTTTTTACCGGCGCCGAGAGCCAGAAGAGTCGAACTCAGAACGTCGTTGAATTTCATGATGACCCGACGCTCGCCGTGCTTTTCGCCTCGGATGCCGGAGGAGTAGGTCTCAATCTCCAGAGGGCTGCTTCATCGGTCATTAACCTGGAATTACCGTGGAATCCGGCCGTCCTGGAGCAGCGGATCGGTCGCGTCTATCGACTCGGTCAGAAACTGCCGGTTCAGATCTATAACCTCGTCAGCGAGGGTGGGATCGAAACCCGGATTGCGCGAATCATCGACGATAAACAACTTCTGTTTTCAGGACTCTTCGACGGATCCAGCGACGAACTGACTTTCTCAAGCTCGAATCGTTTTCTGGACACTATCGAGAAGCTTGTTCCTCAAGTCGAGGCGCCTGAACTCGGTGAGATCGAGGAAGTCCTGGATCCGGTGGCGCCTCCCGCTCGAACTTCGGTAGCCGAGGATGGTGGGACCGTGGTTCCTGTTGTCCCGCCGGTCGAAGAAGCGGTCGCTGCTCCTGGAACAACGGAGAGGCCTGGTCCAAGGGAAGATCGTGCTCCTGCAGCTGAGCCGCCTTCGACTCCGAAGCTCCCGATTGAGGAACTTTTCGCCTCGATCAACGTTGAGCGAACAGCCGGAGGAGGCCTCAAGATCGAAGCAGAACCCGAAGCCGCCGGAACCCTGGCTGCCATGTTCCAGGGCATGGCGGATCTGCTCATGAAGGCGGCTCAGGGGAGGTAGTGCCCCAAAGACCGATCCGCCCGGGATCGCATGGTACGAGATGGTCAAGAGGTCGCACATGCTTTCATCGAGGCCTTGTACTCGGCTCATTTCCGTCAGTGGACAAAGAGTTGAGAGCGGTTAAGAAAATTTAACATCTCCCGCAAGTGTTGTTGTTACCGAATGGTGGCCAGAGTCGAGCCCTGAACTCAACTTCGGAAAATTGGAAAACGCTGTTGAAAATGCTATGCTGAACATACGAGTTCGGGGTGGTCGGCAGTGAGGATAAACGGGCTTTTCTTCTCCTGTGTTTCCGTCGCTACCGCGAACAGCTCCTGATAATTCTCAGGGAGCCCTGGAGGAAACGATGAGTCGACTGCGTATCCAGCTGTTCAGTGCTGTTCTGATCCTGTTTGTCCTGAGCCTTGCAGGGCCCGCAGGAGCGGCTGAAAAACCGCATCGGAGGAGTATTCCTCCTCTTGGCGCATGGTCCTTCTCCTGTGATCCGGCCTTCATGCTGGCGGCGATGCCGGATGCCTGGGTCTTCAATCCGAAAGAAGGAGCGCTTCACATCATCACCCATGTGGCGATCGACTTCGAGCGTCTGAATAAGGATGATTTCGTGGTGGCGCTGGAAGAGGGCGGAGATCACGATCGTTTCTATGATTTGACGGGCTACAACGTCATGGCCCTTGAGGCGGATGTTCGTGCGCTCGGCCGACGCCGGATCCTGGCCTCGATTCCCGGGATCTACGGGACTGATCGTGGAAAAGATCCCGTGATTTTCAGTTTTGACGGGAGGGATTCAGAGGGGAATCTCCTGCCTCCGGGGATCTATGAGATCGAGGTCCGGGGCCGCTTCGTTCCGACCTGGATGGGCCTGAGTCGCGCGGACCAGCCGAAATATCATGATCTCGACGGCTGGAACATGGTGGCCGAGGCCTGCCGGCGGCCTCTAAGAATCGAAATTACGGAGAAGGAACTCGGAGATCGGCAGACTCGGGGCACATCCTGTGCCGCTCCGCCGGCCACCTATTACGATTCCGTTGATGCGACGAATTCGACGACGCTGAGGAATACGCTCAACCCGGTCATCAAGGACCACACGCGCTATCCCTATTCGTCGACTGGTACCGATGCGTGGGACATTCTCAACGACGCCGATGAAAATCCCTCCAATGCGGCTGAACTCCTGGCCGTTTATAAGAATGACGCCTATGCGGATGGCTGTTCTTCCGGCTGTTCCTGGAACAGGGAGCATGTCTGGGCTAAAAGCTACGGATTTTCCGTAGAGAGCGGGAACGGGCGGATTCCCTATACCGACTGCCACCATCTCCATGCGGCGAATGCCGGCTATAACTCGACCCGGAGCAACAAACCCTTCGATCTCTGTCCGGGATGCACGACCTACGCGACGGTTGCCAATAATGGTTTCGGCGGCGGCCCCGGGGATGTCGATAAGGGGAGTGGTGGAGCAACATCCTGCGGGAATACGCCGACATCTTCCGAGATCTGGGAGCCCTGGGACCACCGCAAGGGCGATATCGCCCGCTCCATGATGTACATGGATATCCGCTATGAAGGGATCACCGGAGTGCTTGGCGGGGAGCAGGATCTCATTCTCACCGATACCCTGAGCCAGATGATGGTGGAAACAACAACCTGCGGAGATGGATACCAGGACCCAGCGTACCTCGGTCTCCTCTCCACCCTGATCACCTGGAGTGACAACGACCCCCCGGACAGCGATGAGCAGCGGCGGAACGACCAGGTCTGGTGTTACCAGGGAAACCGGAACCCCTTCATCGATCACCCGGAATGGGTGGACTGTCTCTACCTCAACAGCTGTTCGGGTTCGACCACACCGGTCTTCGGCGGCATCGACTCGGCGACGGATCCCGACAGCTGTGCTGCCACCGGTGTCGACATCGCCTGGACGACGCCCTCGGACTGGAACGACGGCTGCTCCTCCTCGTGCAGTCGTGGTTTCCGGGTCTACCGGAGCGGGACCGCGATCTCCGGCGGTGGCTGCGCCGGCGTGCTCGGAGAGGCGACGACCTCCTGCACGGATACCGCGGGGACGGCGGGGACGACCTACACCTACACGGTGGAGGCTGTCAATGATGTCAGTTCGACGAGCACCGGAGGCACCTCGGCCGATGCGGCGGATTCTACCGATGACGGCTCGGCCCCGACGATCAGCTCGGGACCTTCGGCGTCTTCGACTTCCTCCACCTTCACGGCGACCTGGACAACCAATGAAATCGCGGACTCCTATCTCGAATGGGGAACGACTTCGGGTTCTTACCCCAATAACACCTCAGATGCGACGGATGTCACGGCTCATTCTCTGACGGCCAATGGACTTTCGGCCTCCACGACCTACTACTACCGTGTCTGTTCGACCGATCCCTGCGGCTACGGTCCCACCTGTTCGGCCGAGGCAACGGCTACAACAGCCGGAGGATGTACCCCGGGCGCCGGTGATCACCCGGTCTTCATCAATGAGTTCCATTACGATAATGATGGGACCGATTCGGGTGAGATGGTCGAAGTGGCCGGCCCGGCGGGGACGGATCTGACGAACTGGAAGATCGGGCTGTATAACGGCTCGGACGGGTCACAATATGATCTGGATTCCCTGGGCGCAGTCATCGACGACGAGGGCACGGGCTATGGCGCGATCCACATCACCTATCCATCCAACGGGCTCCAGAACGGGGCGCCTGACGGGCTGGCCCTGATCGACGATACCGGGGCTGTGATCCAGTTCCTCTGTTACGAGGGAACCTTTACGGCGACATCGGGTTACGCGGATACGATGACCTGTACGGATGTCGGCGTCAGCGAGACCGGCACGACTCTGGTCGGGGACAGTCTTCAGCTGACCGGCGGCCCGGGTTTTGTCTATGAGGACTTCAGCTGGTCCGGGCCTTCGACCGGGAGTCCCGGCTCTCTGAACTCGGGACAGGACATGCGCTGCGGGTCTTCGGGACCTTCCTTCGGTGGGATCGCATCGGCGACGGATCACGACAGCTGTTCCGCAAGCGGAATCCTGCTGAGCTGGGCGGCGCCGACGAGCTGGAACGACGGGTGCTCCTCGTCGTGCAGCCGCGGTTTCCACGTCTACCGGGATGGGACGTTGCTGACCACCGGCGGCTGTGCGGATCCCCTGGCGGAATCCGCCCTCAGCTGTATCGATACCACCGCGGCGACGGCGACGAGTTATACCTACCGCGTGGAGGCCTTCAACGATTCCGGAAATACCTCGGACGGGGGTGGAACGACGGCTTCGGCGACGGACGCTGTCGATGCGACCGCTCCCGTCATCTCTTCCGGACCGACCTCGACGCCATCGGCCAACAGTTTTGATGTCGGCTGGAGCACTGATGAGGCATCAGACAGCTATCTTGAGTGGGGGATCAGTGCTGGAGGACCTTATGGAAGCAGTACCTCGGATTCGGTACTGGTCGTCGCCCACAGTTTAACGGCGACATCGCTTTCGGCAACGACGACCTACTACTACCGGGTCTGTTCGACCGACGGCTGCGGAAACGGGCCGACCTGCTCGGCGGAGGCCTCGGTAACGACGGGTGGCGGCGCCTGCGATCCGGGATCCGATACGCCGGTGTTTATCAACGAGCTGCACTATGACAATACGAGTGGAGATCAGGGCGAATTGGTCGAGATCGCCGGTCCCGCGGGGACAGACCTCGGTGCGGGACCCTGGCAGATCCTGCTGTATAACGGTTCCGACCACAAGGTCTATGACACGATCGATCTCAGTGGCACGATCGATGATGAGGGCTCCGGTTACGGCGCCCTGGTGTTCTATCCCTCCTCGATTCAGAATGGTGCGCCGGATGGGCTGGCCCTGGTCGACGGTTCGGGATCCGTTGTGCAATTCCTCAGCTATGAAGGAGCTTTTACGGCGGCTGATGGCGCAGCCAACGGGATGACCTCGACCGACATCGGCGTCAAGGAAACCAGCTCGACACCTGTCGGCGACTCCCTCCAGCTGACCGGTGGCCCAGGCTTCGTTTACGAGGACTTCAGCTGGAGCGGTCCCGCTGTGGACAGCCCCGGCTCCCTGAATTCCGGGCAGACGATGGAATGTACGCCGCCTCCGTCTGCCGTCCCGGTCTTTACGGCCCGCGCCACCTCGGGGCAGATCATCCTGGAGTGGCTTAACTCCTCGGCCACGACCTATTCTTCGACGATGATTCGCTACCGGACGGATACCTATCCTTCCGGTCCGGCGGATGGTACCGAGATCTACAACTCAGGGACCGCCGGCGCGGGAAACTACGACTCCTACACCCACACGGGTCTGACAGATGGCCAGAACTATTACTACGCGGCCTGGACGGTTTCGACGGACGCCCAGTACTCCTCGGCCACCCAGGTCTCGGCCGAGGCCTTCGACAGCTCCGCGAAGGAGAAGTGGCGTTATTCAAGCGGCGCCTCATCCCTGGCACCTCCCGGGATCTATCCCGGAGCAGCAGAGGTCGGTGAGGTTCTGGCGGTCTCCAATGATCGCTACCTCCACGCGATGAAGCCGACGGCCTCGGGAGGGAACTGGCCGCGTTCGGGGGGCTATTCGTGGAATCCTCCCCTGATGAACGCTCCGGCTTCTCACAGGCCGCCGATCGTGCCTCTGACGGCCGGCCCCCGGGTCTTCCTGGCGTCTGAAGATGGTCATGCTTACAGTTTCAACGCCCATTCAGGCGCCCAGGTCTGGCAGAGTGCGAGCCTGGGAAGTATGCTCCAGGCGAACCCTGCCCTGCTCTCTTCCGAGCTGGTTTCCGGGGCGCCGGACCTCCTGCTCATCGGGACCCGGGAGTCCTCAGCGGCCAATACGCTTTTTGCGCTCGATCCTTCAACGGGTGCAACGGATTCCGCGATGAGCTTCACCAATTCCTCGGCCCAGGGAGGTGACGACCAGGCCATGGGAATCATCACGGGCGTTTACGCGGATTACGGCAATGACTACGCCTATTTCACGAGCCGTGAGAACTCCTCCGGATCGAATCACACGATCTGGTGCGTCGATCTCAGTGGGGCTTCGGTTTCCCTGGTGTGGTCGGCGGCCCTGGGCAACATCGATGCTGCGCCGGTTCTCTACTCGGGCAGGGTCTATGTCGGAACCACGGCTGGAGACGTCGTCGCTCTCGATGCCTTAACCGGTGCGGTCAAATGGACGAAGTCCACGGGAGACGGGGCCGTCAAGGCCTTCGTGTTTCCTCGCTTCGGGACATCGGAGATCTACTTCTCGACCACCAACAAGGTCTGGGGTCTCAGTGACAACGGCTCGAGCTACTCGGATCTCTGGGGTGTTTCGACGGTGTCCTCTCCCTCGGCGCCGGTCCAGCTGCCCGGGACCACCCTGCTTTTTGTCGGTGGTGGGAACGGCACGCTTTACCAGCTCAACATGACGAACGGGGGAGTGGATGCCTCCCTGGCCCTGTCCACGGCGGCCCTTGGTATTCCCTCGGCGGATGTCGTCAACTCGACCCTCCAGGTCGGCTCCGAGGATGGACGAATTCACCTCATCAGCTATCCGCTGAACTGAGGTATGTAGCGGCAGGCGATGCTTCAGGGGCCGGGTTTTCCGGCCCCTGAAATATTCTGCCATCCGATTCAGCTGATCTTTCCAGGTCGGTCGATTTGCCTGGAATCAATGGTGTGTCCTGCGCCGTCAAGCATCTCGACGAGAAGATGGGGGCGGCGCCGAAATGCCCAGGAGGGGAGCTGAATCTGGATTTCATAGTGCCCGAGCCCTCCTTCGAATGACTGGAGGAGATAGGGATTGCCGTCGTCGACGGCGAGTGCAACCCGGTACTGTGTGCCCTGGATCTCGCTGGGGGCGTCCATCTCCAGTTCCAGCAAATTGTGCCCGATCGGATGCAGTCGAATCGCGCCGATGTGAACCGGCTCCTCACTGTCCTCGGGCGGCAGGGCAATCCAGTTGGAGGGATGACCAAGGTAGGTGGCGTGGACCGAACTGTAGACCGGATCCTCGCCGCTTGCGTCGCCGTTGCCGTCGAAGGTCGGTGCGATAGCGACGCAGATGCTCTGATCATGCCAGAGACTTCGCGGCAGGGAGATCCGGGCCGAGGTGTTGGTGGAGTACCCGCTGACGGAGTCCGCCTCGAGATCGGGAGCGAAACTCCAGTCCCAGGGGCGGGCGGTCGGACGGGTAGCATTGATGATGTAGAGGGCCCAGCCTCTCAGGGAGGGAAGGGGAGCGCCATCGGCGTCCTCGAGATCCGAGAGGGATTCCGCTTCGGGAGTGGACTCCCAGCTGAAGCTCAGTGTGATCGAATCTTCGGTCATGTTCATGTCTCCCAGCTCGGGAACGGGAATGGGACGAGCCTGGCTGGAGGGATGGCGGTATTGCAGATAGTCGATATCGGCGCCTTCACCGTCGGTGCCCCCGACGTTAATGAGGGCCCATCGTCCGAAGCCCTCAGAATCAAGGCTCTCGAACAGAACGGCCGTACGGGCGACTTCTCCGGGCACGGTGCAGTGCTCCGCCGTGCTCCACTCCATGTCGAGCAGCATGATTCCGCCGTCAAAATCCAGCAGGTTCGGGCGGTCGGCGCCTCCGTTTCGGCTTGTCAGTTCCCCCCAGGACCAGTAGAGGACGGTGAAGCCGGGATCCGTGGTCGCCATGCCGGAGATGGCCGGGGGCGGTGTCTCCTCGGTGATATAGCCCTCGCACTGGCTCCAGACTGTCGGGGAGCTCAGACAGATCATGGTGATGGTGAACAGAATTGCGAATGTGTGTTTCATATCAACCTCCTGGCTCCCGAGAAGTGCAGGAATCGGGCCGGTTCCGGGAAAAGTTCTGATGTCGCTTGAAATCAGTAAGTTGAGCCCTGGTGAGCTGCCCGTTGAGCTTCCTGCGGGTCGCAGAGAATTCAGGCTTTTTGGGCCGATTTCTTAAGAAGTGCTTTGATTTCTTTGATTTGCCGTGCCTTCGTGCTGTCAGAATATTCGAACACGGGAGGATTTTCTTCGGGACCCGCCGGTCGTGCCAGGAGCGCTGCCGCAGCCCTTCGTCGCGGAAGCTGACTCCTTCACTGTCGGTGAGGCTGATCGGCGCCGGGTTATTTGGGGCATGTTTGCCCTCCGCTGCGCTATGATCCCTGCTGTCCTCAGGGAGATGTCCGGGGCATTCGGGAGAGTGAGGAATGGTGAAATCCATGGTGAGGTTTTGTGCGGGGTTTCTGATGGTGGTCATGCTGTCCTCCGGGACAGCCTCTGCCCAACAGGGTCCCTGGGTCAGTTATCGCCCAAGCGAGAGTTCCGAAATCTATCGGGTGGAGGCAACGTCCGGCGCGACGCCCGAGAATGTCAGCTCCGCTCTGGATGCTCTCAGTCCCCGGGCGGCGGATAACTGGATCAATCTTTCCCCGGACGGCCAGTGGATGCTGATGGAGACCGAACGCTGGGGATGTTCCGGCTGGGCCTGTCTGGCCCGGGTCAAAGCGGACTTTTCGGAAGGAGGGCTGGTCTCTTCGGGGGCCGAGCCTGTTCACCCCGAGGGTTTCAGTGCGATTGCCTCCGGGGGCGATCTCATCGTCTGGGTCGGGCAGGGTTGTACTACGCATTCCCGGGATCTCTTCGTCTCCCGCTTTTCGGGCGGCAGCTGGGATATGGCCCTCTGTCTGAGTGCCGGGGCCTCAAGTTCCGTGAACGAACAGCCGGCGATCTCAGCCGACGGGAGCCGCGTTCTCTTCATTTGCGACGCCGACATCTGCAGCATCGGGACGGATGGAAACGATCTGCGGCTGGAGATTTCGACGGCGGATGAGCCTGGGGAGGGGAGCTGGAGCCAGATCCGTTCGCCGGACTGGGATCCAGATGGAAACATCGTTTTCGAGGCGGAGGACGGAGCCGAGCAGATCTGGCGTCAGGATCATCTCAGCTGCAATATGAATCTGATCAATGCGGCCTATACCAATGACAATTCTCCCTGCGTCCTCCCCGACGGGCGGATCGCCTCCCTCTGGCTGAATCGCCCTGGAAATCCCGATGGCTTCCATGAACTCAAGGTAATGAACGCCGACGGCACGGGAGAGCTGATGCTCGTGACGACGCCGGTCGACGTCTTCGATGTCGGGATCGGCTGTGGCGGCTCCAGTGCGAAGATTTTCGATGATGGTTTCGAAAGCGGGGCTGAGGATCAGTGGTCTGAGGTAGTCGGGGATGCGACGGTGCGCTTTCAGGGCTGCTGGCGGCGCTTCAGTCCCTCAGGGTCGCCTCTGTCGCCCCCGTCCCGCCGCGATTTCGGGGAGGATGGCTGAAGCTCGAGACGGCGGGATGTTCCTTGAGGCAATCCTGCACCATTCTGCGGAGGGTCCCCGTGCCGTGGCCGTGGACGATCCGGACGAGTCGGAGGCCCGAAACATCCGCGTGATCCAGGAAACGTTCGAGGCGTTCGCGGGCTTCCGTCGAGTCCAGACCCAGCAGCTTCAGTTCCGCCTCGCCGCCCTCGCCGCTTTCGACCTCGACTCGAGCTTTCGTCGGCTGTCTCCCCTTTGACGATGACAGCGCTTCCAGGTCGGAGCGTGGAATCCAGAGGCGCGTATTGCCGACGAGAACCTGGGCCTGGTGACCCTGAAGGCGTCGAAGGATGCCTTCCCGGCCAAGAGAAATGATTCTGACCGGCGTGTCTTCTTTGAGTTCAGCGGTGTCGGCGGGCTTTTCGGAAGATGCCATGAAGCCGGGATCCTTCAGGGCCTCCTCGCGGAGCCGCCGTCGCGTCCGTTTCCCCAGGTGTCGCTGCTCCCGGGTGGCCTCATCGAGTTCTTCCAGGGCTCGATCCAGACGTTTTCGTGCGGTTTTCCGCAGCTTCTCCTGTTCCTGCTTCAGTTTCTCCGGGAGTGCCTGAAGCTCGGTCTCGAGTTCCTGTCGGCTCTGCCTCAGCCTGAGGCGCTCGGACTCCATTCTCACGCGCTCCGAGAGGGCGGCCTCTTTCTCCTCGAGGGTGCGGGCTTCGATTTCCTCGAGTCTCTTGAGAGCGCGGTCCAGTTCGAGATGTTCCCCGCCCAGAAGGTCCCGTGCGCGTTTAACGATTGAAGATCTGATCCCGACGGACTCGGCGATTTCCAGGCCACGGGAGCGTCCCGGTCGGCCCATGCGGAGTTTGTAGGTCGGGCGATGGTGCTGCTCGTCGTACTCCATGGCGGCGTTTGCCATTCGAGGCGCCGCGCTCGCATTCATCGCGATGGCGGAGAGATGAGTTGTGACGACGCCGAGGGCGCCCCGGCGGCTGAGTTCTTCCAGCATCGCGACCCCTAAAGCGGCGCCCTCCAGAGGATCGGTTCCGCTTCCCAGTTCATCGTAGAGGATCAGGGATCGTGGCCCTGCCTCCTCCAGCATTTCAGCGGTGGCCTTCATGGCGCCGGAAAAGGTCGAGAGATCAGCGCTGACATCCTGCTCATCTCCGACGTGGCACCAGAAATGATCGAAAAAGGGAACCGACGATCCCTCGGCCACCGGCAGAGGAATCCCATGAAGGGCCATGAGGACCATGACCCCGATGGTCTTGAGAACCACGGTCTTGCCCCCTGCATTGGGACCGGAAATGATCAGGCTGCGTGACTCATCGGGCATCCGGAAATCCAGAGGGACGGCTTTCCGGGTATCCGGTGTGGACGCCTCCCCGGTCTTATGACTGCGGATCGCGGCACGCAGCTCGGCGAGCCTCTCATCGAGGAGGGGATGACGGGCCTCGAGAAGGATGAGTTCGGCATCCTCCACGGGCTCGATCAGGCGTCCCCGGACTCTCTCGCCGAAGACAACGGCAGCCTGGAGGGCATCGAGCAGGCCGAGGAGGTCAATGGCTTCGAGAAGCTCTTCCCGCAGTTTCTCGAAAACGCCTGCGATCTCGTTGAGGATCTTCCGGATGGCTTCGCGTTCCGAGGCCAGGGCGGCAGCCAGCTCGTTGTTGAGTTCGACGCTCTCGAATGGTTCGATGAAACTCGTCGCGCCGCTGGAGGAGTGATCCAGAAGCAGTCCGGGCACTCTTGAGCGAGAGGATGCCTTGACCGGCAGACAGTAGCGATCACGGCGCAGAGTTGGAGGGGCGTCCGTTAAAGCAGAGCCGTGGCTTCGGCGAATTCCTTCGAGCGACTGGAGGATTCGTCCGCGGACGCGGAGGATCTTCCTGCGGGCTGCGGCCAGTTCGGGGGAGGCCTCGTCCGGAATCTGTCCGTCCCTCCCGAGTTTGGGCGCCGCCCAGCGAACAAGATTGCTCATCTCCGGCAGGCGCTCGCCGAAGTCACGGAGCTGTTCCAGTTCAGAGGGGGCCTTCAGAAGGCGTTTCCTGACGGCTGCGACCCGTCGGGCAAGGCTCAGGAGCGAGAGCAGAGCGGGGGCCTCCGCGGGGATCATCTCCTCGGTTTCCAGCAGGGGCCGGCACTCGTCAAGTCCCCTGAAGGAGAGTCGGTCCCCCTCCTCAATCAGGCGACTGTATTCCCGGATGAGGGCGCAGCGTTCTCTGACGGCCTCCCGATTGAGAAAATCCAGGCCGCCGAAGATGAGAAAGCGGCCCAGCTCGGTTTGAGCATGGGCCGCGATGATCTCGAGGATTGCATCAAAATCCAGTTCGCGGATCAGATGTTGCAGCATGCCGGGTCGGGCTCTTTAGAGCAATCCTGCCCGGCGCTGCTTGGACATTTTCCGGAGCATTTTCTTACGGGCCTGGGCCAGCTGACGTTTCTTCTGCTCGGAAGGCTTCTCGTAGAAACGGCGTCGTTTCACTTCGGAGAGGATGCCGGCTTTTTCGCATTTGCGCTTAAAGCGGCGGAGTGCCTGTTCAAATGACTCGTTGTCACGAACGGAAATTCCGGTTGGCATAGACTTCACCCCCTCCTCCGCGCAGTTTGGACGTAGAAGACGTACGACGCGGGAAGCCTCAGTTTAGTGGAGAAGGCGTCAGGAGTCAAATCCAGATCGAGGTGTTTGCGATGTGGGTTGCTTTGAGGCGAAGCGTTCCCGTGAGTACGGCCGCTTCACGGCCTGCCCGGGCGAGTAGAAGGCGTTGGGAAGCAAGCTCCCCTCTCGCCATCCGCCTCGTCCGGCCCCGGCCTGCCGGGGCAG
>JANTFG010000071.1 GCA_024763555.1 Thermoanaerobaculales bacterium | reverse complement strand
TTTTGCAAGCACCAGAGCCTCAAGGACTTGGCACATCTCATCCGCCAGAATCGCTCAGGGTAGGTTCATCTCAAATAAACGGAGGAATCTGATGAGAAAACCGGATCTGGCCTTTCTCCTGTCGATCGTACTCGCAGGCGGATGTGGAGCGCCTCCTCCCCGGACTGAGTTGGGGAAGCAGGCTCCGGCAGCCACGGTTGAGACGGCCCGGGCGGCGCCGGGCGTCGTCGAAGAAAGCATCCGGAGTTTCGGCTCCGTGGAGTTCGATCCCGGAAAGACCAGGAGCATTTCCATGGTCTCTTCGGGCCTCGTGGAGCAGATCATGGTCAGGCCGGGCGAGGCCGTTCAGGCTGAGACTCCTCTTCTGCGCCTCGGGCCGCTGCCCTCCTCGGGCATCGAGGTCGAGGAGGCCAGGATCAACCTGGACTTCGCCAGGCAGAAGCTCGAGAGACTTGAGCGTATGCGCTCTCGAAAACTGGCGACCAACGAGATGGTCGAAAGTGCCCGAAAGGAGGTGGAGTCAAGCCGGGCGATCCTCTCCGGCCTCGGTGTCGACGGAAGCAGGGCGCCGCGGTTGATTCGGGCGCCTTTTGAAGGCATTGTTGTTCGGGTTCTCATCAGCTCGGGTTCCATCCTGCGTCCGGGTGAGGACGCAATCCTCCTTGCTCCTGCGGATGGACTCGTGGTCCGGGCGGGTTTCGAGCCGGAAGACGCGATCCGGCTCCGTCCCGGAATGCCGGTTGTGATCTCCCCCGTATTCAGGGCCGACGGGGAGGAATCCGCCCATGCGACGCTCTCCCGCCTCCATCGGGTCGTCGACCCGAAGACGCAGCTCGTGGAGGCCCTGATCAGGCCGGCGGCCGATCTCCCCTGGATGATTGCGGGGGTGAAAGTCGAAATCGCGGTAGTCCTGCGTTCTGCGCCGGACGCTCTCAGGATTCCACGCGAGGCCCTTCTGCCGAAGAACGGCGAGATCGGAGTCTTTGTCATCGAGAAGGGAATCGCCCGGTGGCGCCTGATTCATCCCGGAATCGAGGATGGAAAGTGGGTCGCCATCCGATCGGGACTTGCAGCGGGCGAGGAAGTCGTGACGAGGGGACGGACTTCGCTGAGCGACGGGATGATGGTCGGGACCTCCGGTGGAAAGAGATGAGACGATGAGCGCACGCTATTTTCTCGAGAACCACCGGCGAAGCCTTCTCTTCCTCATGACACTGCTTGTTCTGGGCGGCGCCGCGGCCTTCTTCAGACTGCCGGTCAGCCTTTTTCCCCGGACGACCTTTCCCCGGGTTGTGATGACCGCGGAGGCCGGAGACCGGCCGGCCGCTCGGATGGTCGTGGAGGCGACCCGCCCCCTGGAGGAGGCGATCCGCTCGGTTCCAGGAGTGCGGAGAATGCGCTCGACGACTTCGAGGGGGAGCTGTGAGATCGCCGTCAGTTTCGACTGGGGCCTGGACATGATTTCAGCGACCCTGCAGATCGAGGCCCGGATCGCGCAGGTTCTGCCCTCCCTCCCGGCAGGCTTGAGTTACGAAGTCCGAAGGATGGATCCAACGGTTTTCCCGGTCATGGGTCTCAGCCTGAATTCGACGGAACACAGCCTGGTGGAACTCCGGGATATGGCGCTCTACCGGCTCCGTCCGATGATGTCTACCATCAAAGGAGTCTCACGGGTTAAAGTCCTTGGGGGCAAGACCCAGGAGTATCAGGTCATGCTGGATCCGGCGAAGCTCGAGGCCCTCGGACTGACCCTCGAGGACGTGGTCAGACGGGTGTCGGCGGCAAACGTGGTTCAGGCGGTCGGAAGACTGGAGGAGAATGAGAAGCTCTACCTGATGCTCTCGGATACGCAGTTTCACAGCCCCGAAGACCTGGGTCGGGTCATCGTTCGCGAGGGGAAGACGGGCTGGGTGTTGCTGTCGGATGTCGGGACGATCGAGGATGCCGTGAAGCCCGAGTGGACCAGGGCGACGGCTGACGGCCGGGATGCCGTGCTCATCAACATCTATCAGCAGCCCGACGGGAATACGGTTCAGATTTCCCGGGATATCCGGAACTCCCTGAAGGAGTTCGAGTCCCGCCTTCCTCCGGGTATTCGACTCAGGATCTGGTACGACCAGTCGAGCCTGATCAATGCCTCCGCCGCTTCGGTCCGGGATGCCATGATCATCGGGGTGCTGCTCGCCGTCGGGGTTCTCCTGCTCTTCCTTCGAAACTGGAGAATCACCCTGGTCGTTGCCATTGCGGTTCCCGCAGTCCTTGCGGCGACCGGCCTGCTCCTGTTTATTTTTCAGATGGGACTGAACATCATGACGCTGGGGGGGATGGCCGCGGCGATCGGCCTGATCATCGACGACGGGATCGTCATGGTGGAGCACATCATCCGTCGATTGAGGGAGGCGGCGGGCGGGGAAAAGACGATCGTGACCCTTGCAGCGGAAGAGATGATGCCGGCGCTGACCGGTTCTTCCCTGGCAACGATGATCATTTTCGTCCCCCTTGCCTTTCTCTCGGGCGTGACCGGGGCCTTTTTCAAGGCACTTTCCCTGACCATGGTCTCGGCCCTCGCGATTTCCTTTCTCTTTGCCGCCACAGCTGTTCCCGTGCTCTCAGCGGCATTTCTCAGCCTGAGGGATGCTGCGCGGGAGGACGTCGGGAGGGTCTTCGGCGCCGTGCTGAAGCTCTATGAACTGCTTCTTCGGCGCCTCATCGCCCGACCGATACTGCTGATCCTGATCATCCTGCCCCTGCTGCTGCTCGGCTGGATTTCCTTCCGCCATACCGGCAGTGGCTTCATGCCCCGGATGGACGAGGGCGGTTTCATCCTGGACTATCGCGCACCGTCCGGGACCTCGTTGAGCGAGACCGATCGGAGACTTCGCCTGGTGGAGAAGATCCTGGCCGAGGTGCCCGAAGTCGCCACCTATTCGCGGCGAACGGGCTTGCAACTCGGGGGCTCGATTACTGAGGCCAACGAAGGAGACTACTTTATCCGCCTCAAGGGAATGCCGCGGCGTCCCCTGGGAGAGGTCATGGATGATATCCGGGGCAGGGTACTTCATCAGGTGCCGGGGCTTGAGATCGAACTGGCCCAGTTGATGGAGGATCTCATCGGTGATCTGACGGCGGTTCCGCAGCCGATCGAGATCAAGATCTTCGGCGGAGATCCCGGGGAACTCCGGAGGGCTGCGGAAGAGGCCGCATCTGTGATCGCGAAGATTCCAAACGTGGTCGACGTCAAGAGCGGCATCGTCTCGGCAGGAGACGCCGTGGAGATCCATGTCGATCGAGTCAGGGCACAGAGCCTCGGGCTTGAGGCCGAAAGTGTGACGAGGATTGCGGCGATCGCCCTCGATGGAGAGGTGGCGACCGAGGTGCGGAAGGGAGAGAAGATGGTCGGCGTTCGGGTGTGGACGCGCCCCGTGGTCCGTTCGAGGCTGGATCGTATCCGTCGACTCCGTCTTCGAACCCCTGCGGGGAATGACGTTTCGCTGGGCCGGGTTGCGAGTTTCGAAGTTGTGACCGGCCAGATGCAGATCGTGCGTGAGGATCTCAAAACCATGGTGGCGGTGACCGGTCGGATCTCGGGGCGGGATATGGGTTCAGTGATGCGGGACGTCTCGACGGCCATGGCCGGGCTTCCGATGAAAGACGGGATGTACTGGAAGTTGGGTGGTCTTTATGAACAGCAGAAAAAGTCTTTCCGGGGCATGGCGGCGGTTTTTGCAGCGGCGATCGCCCTGATCTTCAGCCTGCTCCTGACCCTTTATGAGCGTTTTGCCGCCCCCCTGGCGATTCTGGCGGCCGATCTCCTGGCGGCGACGGCGGTCTTTTCGGGTCTCTGGTGGACCGGGACCGAACTGAATATATCCTCCATGATGGGCCTGACCATGATTATCGGGATGTCGACGGAGGGCGCGATCTTTTTCATGACGCAGTGGAAGGACTCGAGGGAGCATCTGGGCTTTGAAGAGGCCCTCATCGAGGCGGGGAGGCTCCGCTTTCGACCGATTCTGATGACCGCGCTCGCCGCGATCCTCGCCCTGCTTCCACTGGCCCTGGCCATCGGAGAGGGTTCCGCGATGCTGCAGCCTCTTGCGATCGCCATCATTGCCGGACTGGTCCTGACGATTCCGATGGTGCTTCTGGTGCTGCCGGTTCTCTTCAGACTGTTCTCCCCGGGAGGAGTAGAATGATACCCGTGATGAAAGATCAAGCTTTCCGCCTGCTGACACTCTGCGGCACTTTCCTGTTTGTCGCAGCTTGCGCCACCTATCAGGCCGCGCCCCTGCCTGAGGCCGAAACCCTGGCGTCGGCGCCAGGGCCGGATCTTCAGCAACTGAAAGTCCGGGCCTCGGAATTGCAGCACCCGCTGCTTGGGCCGCTCGCGATTGATCTCGAGGATGGAATTTCACCCGATGAAGCCGCGGTGGTGGCGGTGCTGGCGAACCCGGATCTCATGGCTCTGCGCGACACCCACGACGAGGCGGCCGCCCAGCTGGTGGGGGCAGGCCTGTTGCCCAATCCGGATTTTTCGGGCAGTTTGGATCATCCATACGGCTCGGGCTCGCAGGGGACCGTGAATGCCCCCACCCTTGGTCTCAGCCTGGACCTCAGTCGGCTGCGGGGTCGGGCGGCTCGGGTCGCGGCGGCTTCGGCATCACTGGATGCCGTGGACCTGGGGATCGCCTGGCAGGAGTGGCAGGTGGCGCAGTCTGCCCGCTTAGCGGTACTGCGGGTCGCCATGCTTCAACGACGTATCTCATTGCTCTCAGAACAGCTTGGAAGCGAGACGGAAACTGTCAACACCCTCTCCGGCGCCGTCGAGGAGGGAGATGCGACGATCTCAGATCTCGGCATTCACCAGGCTGCGCGGGAGGGACTGCTTCAGCAGCGGACCGGCTTGCAGCGTGAGGCGGCTGCGGCCCGCAGCCGCCTTTTGGCCCTTCTGGGCCTGCCTCCCTCCTCTGAGATCAGAGCTCGTGCTCCCTCAGATCAGCTTTTTTCCGCCCTTCCACCCTCCGAGGAACTGCTCAAGAGAGCCATCCATCAACGCCTGGATCTCCGCGCCCTCGAGCTGGGCTATCGGGCACAGGAGGCGGCGGTGCGGGAGGCAATCTCTCAACAGTTTCCTTCGATTTCCGTCGGAATGACCTCGGCGAAGAATGAGACAGCGTTGAAGTTCCTCGGCGGCTTCGTCAGTCTCGGCCTGCCGATCTTCGACCGAAATCAGGGAGAGATCGCAGTACAGAGGGCCACTCGGAGCAGGCTGGAACACGAATACGAGGCGCGCATCGCCTCGATTCGGGCGGAAACGGCCGGGCTTCTCGCGCAGGATCGACTCCTCGGATCACAGCTCCAACAAAGCCGCGAAGGCATCGGGAGGCTGGCGGCTATCGAGAAGGCGGAGTCCGAGGGCCTTCGCAGCGGCGACGTGGATCGACTGAGGTGGCAACAGCTGCGCAGCTCTTTGTCTGAGCTTCAGCAGCAGGAACTCGCGCTTCTCCAGGCCCGCCTCGAATTACGTGTCGCGCTGGAGACGGCGATCGGAGGTCTCAGGATGACGCAGGAGGTTGAAGAATGAAGTTTCGTCGAGCGGCGATCCTCATCGGAATCGCATTCGTCCTTTCGGCCTGCACTCCGGCGCCGGAGACTCCTGAAAATCCCGCTCCGGCCGTGCGGACGGCGGCGGCGGCAAGCCGTGACGTGGAGCTTCGTCTGCCGCTGACGGGCCGTGTCGAGCCTCTGAATTCACTCCGGCTCCGGAGCCTCGTCGATGGCCGAATCCTGCGGATTGCCGTCGCCGATGGCGCTGAGGTAACCGAGGGCGAAAGCATCTTTACACTCGGTGGCCCCCGGGTCGAGGCTCGGAACAAATCCCTGAAGGCGGAAGTGCGGGCGGCGGAGATCGAGGTCGAATCGGCACGGGATCTCCTCAAGCAGGCCGAGCGTCGAAAAGAAAAGCATCTTGCGACGCCGGGCGAGTGTGCCCGAGCCCGCACTGATGTGGCCGCTGCTGAGGCGAGCTTCGAAAAGGCTCGCAATGCCCGGAAGCGTTTCGAAGGTTCTCTCGTGCTGCACACGCCGATCAGCGGCAGCTTCACCGACCGGAGAGTCTCAACGGGCCAGGAAATCCTTGCGGGTGAGGAGCTGGGAACGATCCTTAATCCGGAGGGTATGCGTATTGCTGCGGAGGTCATTCCCCGGCCGGGCCTGGATGTTGCCGTCGGGCAGGACGCCCGAGTCGAGGCTGAAGGAGCCGGGACACTCGCCGCCGAGGTGCAGGCGATTCTGCCCTCAGGCGGGACGGCGGGTGAAATCTCCGTCTGGCTGAGCGGAGAAGCTCTGGCTGGTCTCTCTCCGGGGATGGTAGTGCGGGGCTCGATTGTTGCGGCGGTGCATGAAGCTGCCGTCATCGTCCCTCCCGGGGCCGTTGTCATGGATCGCGAGGATGAGCCGCTGGTCTTTGTCGGGGAAGATCCGCCCTATCAGCCTCGTCCGGTGATCATCGGGGAGCGGAGGCCCGATGCCGTCGAGATCCTCTCAGGCCTTCAAGCCGGGGAGCCTATCGTCGTCGAAGGCGCCTACGAACTCTACTGGGCCGAGTTTTCAAAGAACTTCAAGGTCGAGGACTGAGACCCGATGAAAGCTCTGATCTCCCGGCTGGTGGCGCGGCCCATGATCGTCGTGCTTATCCTTCTGCTCGCCTCGATCATGGGTGTCTACGGCGCCGCCCACATGGGTGTCGATCTCTTCCCGAATATCGATGTGCCGGTGGTTCAGGTCATCGTGCATGTGCCTGGGGGGGCGCCTGAAGATCTCGAGCGCAGTGTGACGCGGCCGGTGGAAGATGTGCTGCGGGGCGCGCCGGGAATCGAGCGTGTGGCCTCGACGACGATGCAGGGCGTCGTCGTCATCACGGCCCAGTTCGCGTGGGGAACCCGGGTCCCTGATGCCCGCCAGATCGTCCTCGGTCGCCTGGGCCAGGTCGCCTCGCAGCTTCCGGCAGGCGCCGTGCCCCGGCTGGAGCATATCGGAACGACCCTGGAAGAAGTCGGTGGCTGGGCGATCTGGGGCGGCGGCGATCCCGTGGAACTGGGCCCCATCGTCCGTCGTGATCTCGTCGCACGCCTGATGAGTGTCCCGGGGGTCTCTCTGGTCGACGTCATCGGAGGAGAGCGGCGGGCCTTCTGGATCGATCTCGAAGCCGAGCGTCTGGCGGCCCTGGGTCTCAGCCTCTCCGACATCGAGGATGCCGTCCGGCGGACTCACGGCGCGGAAATCGCCGGTTTCGTCGAGGAGGGGAGTGAGGATGTCGTCCTCCGTTCGGATTCGCGGATTCTCAGCATCAAGGCGCTCGCGGCGGTGCCCATCCACCTGTCCTCGGGCGAGAGCACGACCCTTGGAAGAATCGGCGTCGTGCGCGAGGGTCGGGCGCCCCGGCATTCCGAGGTTCGGGCGGAGGGCGTTCCGGCGATGGCGATTTTCGTGCGCAAGCAACCCTCGGCCTCCACGATTGCCGTCGGCAGGGCCGTCGAGGCGGAACTGGAATCGGCCTCCTCCCTGCTGCCTCCCGGCACGCGTACGGCTAAGTTCTACGACCAGTCCGAGGTGCTCGTGCAGGCCCGCCGGGCCATCTTCTACGATCTCATCGGCGGGACCATTCTCGCGGTGCTGGTGTTGTGGTTCTTCCTGGGCTCGATGCGGCCCACGGTGGCCGTCGCCCTGACGATTCCCCTTTCCATGCTGGCGACCCTGGCGGTGCTGTGGATGATGGGGCAGAGCCTCAACGTCATTACCATGGCGGCGCTGACTCTGGCGGTCGGGATGATCGTCGATGACGCCATCGTCGTGACGGAGAATATCCACCGGCATCGAGACGCGGGATTGAAGGCCCGCGAGGCGGCCGTCGAGGGTACGGCGGAGATTGCTGCGGCCGATGCCTCGGGCACCATGACGACGATCACGGCCTTTCTCCCCCTGGTGATGGTCGGCGGACTGGCCTCGGTCTTTCTTCGGCCCTTCGGTCTGACCGTCTCGGCGGCCCTGCTGATCTCCCTGCTCCTTTCGCTGAGCATGGTTCCGGTGATGCTGGCCCGGGAGAAAGAAGCAGGCCTCGCTGCGGCGCCTGCTGCTCACTGGCTGGGATTGCTCAGGTCGAGCCTGGATCGCATCATCCGCAGATGCCAGGCACATCGGCTTTCCCTTGTGCTCTTTTCCCTGGTGCTGGGCCTTGCGATGTTCGCCTCGCTGGGGATTCGCCATGGGGAGATCGCACTCCTGCCCCCGGTTGACGAGGGCGCCCTGCTGGTGGAGTACATCATGCCGCCGGGGGTCTCCCTCGAGGAGAGCCTGCGCATCGGGCAGGAGTTGGGGCGAAGGGCGAAGAAGCTCCCCGGCGTCGGTCTGGTCGAGGAGCGCGTCGGCGCGCCCGAGGGTGGGGCTTCCGTCGAAGGAATCAATCGCGGCGAATTGCGGATCAAACTGGCGCCGATGGAATCGGGGAGACCCTCCGCCGATGAGCTTCTGAAGCGCCTTGACCGGGCCTGCGCCGATATTCCCGGTGTGATCCTGATGCTCCACCAGCCGACCCAGGAACGGATGGACGAGGCCTTTTCCGGTTTGCCCGCGGTCTTCGGTATCACGATTTTCGGCCCGGAGCTTGAGAAGCTCGAGGAGATCTCGACCGGGGTCGAGAAGATTCTCCAGGCCGACCCGGCGATTGCCAACATCGTCAACAACTCCCGATTCCACCGTCCTCAGCTGGATTTCCTCATCGATGGAGATCGCTGTGCCGCCCTTGGTGTCGATCCCTCCGATGCGAGGAAGAGTCTCGCCGCGGCGAGTTGGGGAGATGAGATTCTGCGGGTCCTTTCGCCGCGGGAGCAGATCCCGATCCTGGCGAGAATCCTGGGTTTCGGTTCGGGCCTCGATTCACTCTCGCGCCTTCCCGTGCCCGCAGGAAAGGGCGGGGTCGTGCCCCTGTCCAGCCTTGGTGAGTTGAAGCGCCATCGGGTAGCTTCGGAGATCGACCGTCTCAACGGTCAGCGGGAGCTGACGATTACGGCGGAGGTCGAGGGAAATCTCCTCTCGGTCGCGAGCAAGATCGACGCCGAGTTGAGGAAGCTTGAGATGCCGACAGGCTACAGTGCGACGGTGACGGGCCAGTATCGGGTGCTGCTGCAGATGGGAGGCGAGCTGCTTTTCGTTCTGCTGGCGGCAGCCCTGCTGATTCTGGGCATCATGAGCCTGGAATTCGGCTCCCTGCGCCAGGCGGCCTGGATTCTGGCGATTGTTCCCGCGGGGCTTTCAGGCGGCGCGCTGGGTCTTGCTCTCACCGGTGCCGGGCTCAATATCGCGGTTGCTGCGGGAATGCTGACGCTGCTGGGCATCGGGGTCAACAACGGTATTGTGTTGATCGATTTTGCCAATCGTCGTGTGGCCGAGGGCATGCAGACGGCCGCCGCCCTGCGCGAGGCGGCGGGGGTTCGTCTGCGGCCGATCCTCGCGACCAGCCTGACGACCATTGCCGGTCTCCTGCCCGCGGCCCTGGGCCTGGGCTCCGGGCAGCATGTCTTCCAGCCCTTTGCCATCACCGTCATCTTCGGCCTGGCCGTGGGTACCCTGGCCACCCTTTTTGTGCTGCCGGTTGCATTGGGAGCGGGCGTGGAATGATGAATGTCCCCGCCCGCCCGAAGGCAGAACACGGAACACATTTTCTCGCCAAGGACGCCAAGATCGCAAAGGGAAGGCAGGGAGGTAGAACACAGATCGCTGAGGAAGCAGAGGGCTCCTCGACGGTCCTGAGCCTGCTTCGCAGTCAACGCTGACAGAAGCTTCACTGTCGGAGAACAAGCTCTCCGCCAGCAAAGACATCTATCAGCGGACCCTCTCTCTTCGTGAGAGGACAAAAGGACCGACGACCCCAGGGAACAACACCCACCCTTCGGAATGGTGAATTCCCCCGCCCGCCCAGGACAAGAAATGAACCACGGATTTCACGGATGACACGGATGAGGAAGAAGCTCATAAACGCAGAGGAGCAGAGGAGCAGAGACGCAAAGGCCTCCCTCCCGCCCAAGGCAGAAAACAGAAGACAATTTTCACGCAGAGATCGCGGAGGACGCAGAGACCCCCGCCCACCCGAGAACACGAAGGCAGAACACATTTTCACGCAGAGATCGCGTAGGACGCAGAGGGCTCCTCGCCGGTTCTGAGCCTGCTTCGCAGTCAACGCTGACAGAAGCTTCACTGTCAAAGAACAAGCTCTCCTCCAGTAAGGACATCTATCAGCAGTCCCTCTCTCTTCGTGAGAGGGCGGAAGGACCGACGAGGACAAGGCGCACCGCCCGCCCTCCCGGAGACGGGTTCCCCGAGGAGCGCGGACTTTGAGTCCGCTGGAGGCAGAGACCAGGGAACGATGAAAGATGAATGCCCCCGCCCGCCCCGAGAAGGGAACCGGCGTCCGCGTTATGCGTCTTGTGTTTTGGGTATTCCGGCCCCGAATCCCTTCCCGAAGGGGAGTGGATCGCCGGTGGAAGCCTTTGACGGAGAACAGCTTGTATTTCGACGACGAAGTGTCCGCCGGTGGTGGCTGCGAAGCAGCTGGGGCCGGAATGCCGCTGTCCTCCCGCGTAACTCAGCGTGCCCCGCGTGAAAAATTGTGTTCTGTGTTCTTGCCTTCCTCTCCTACCTTGGCGAACCCTGGCGTCCTTTGCGAGAGATGGGATGAGTAGGCCGGCCTCTCCGGCGTAGCGTGTAAGCTCGCCAGGAAAAATTTAACGGGCTCGAGGCCCAGGGAGGAGACCGGCATGGAGTATTGTGGCATGGATTTGCATCAGGACAAGACCAACGTGTGCATTCTTGATGAAGAGGGCGACGTGATGGAGCGGTCAACGGTCAGGACGACACGGAAGGCGCTTTCGAAGTACTTTAAGGCGAGGGAACGGATGCGGGTGGTGATGGAAGCAGGTGGATCGTCACCTTGGGTTTCGCGATTGGTGGAGAAATGTGACCACGAGGTCATCGTGTGCTCACCGCGGCGGGTTAGGCTGATCGCCGAGAGTACCTTGAAGACAGACGATGTGGATGCTGAGGTTCTGGCTCGGCTGGTCAGAATCGACCCTGGATTTCTCGGTAGCGTGACCCACCGCAGTGAGGAGACGCAGCGGCTGCGGTCGAAGCTGACGGTACGTACGTCCTTGGTGGAAACGCGGACGAAGTGGATCAACGCGGTCAGGGGAATCCTCCGGGGAGAGGGGTATCGGGTGGCAGGAGGTGCAGCGAAAAGCTTCCCACAAAGGGTCGCGAAGCTCGCCCTCCCGGACGAGCTGAGAGAGGTCGTGAAACCTCTGTTGACGCAGCTCGACCTGGTGAATGCTGAGATTGATCGGCGGGAGAAGGATTTGGAGGCGGTGGCGAAAGAACTCCCCGTGGTCGCGCACCTGCGCCGAATTCCAGGTGTTGGTCTGATCGTTGCGTTGTACTACGTCCTTTCGATCGAAGACCCGGAGCGTTTTCGAAAGAGCCGGGACGTTGCAGCATACTTCGGGCTTAGGCCAACGATGCGATCCTCGGGCAACATCTCGCACTTTGGGCGCATCACCAAGGAGGGAGATCAAGAGATGCGCCGACTGCTCGTTCAGGCTGCACACGGCTTGTTGCGAACCCGGGCGCGATCTGACCTTAAGAACTGGGCCGTCAAGCTTGCTGAAAGACGCGGGAAGGGCAAGGCCGTGGTTGCCCTCGCCCGCAAGCTAGCGGTGCTGATGCATCGCCTCTGGGTCACCGGTGAGGTCTTCCAGCCTTACCCGGGAAAGGCGGCTGCGTGATGAACACATCCTTGTCGAAGAACACGAAATGAGGTAGAAGTGAGAGAGCCCTCAATTCAGTGTGGCGACATTGGCCGAACGATGTCAAGGATACCCTTCGGCGGCTTCGCCGTCCTTGACATCGCCCGACCAATGCGCCCAGAACCAGAAGGGGCTCTCTCGAAGAAAGCTGTTCGCTTTCTTGATTCACCAAACAACCTTTACCAGAGTAAAGACGATCAACAGGATCAGGTACGACAGCTCTGTCGTTTGGGTTTGGGCGACTTCGGACATTCCTTGGGATCGTGTGGGATAACCTCCCTTGCGAAATCCGCGCGAGAGATAGAAGCGTCCATCCCCCGACGAAGGCCCATCCTGCACCGGGTGCCCCTAAATGCGCCCTCAAAGAGTGCGAATAGAAGCGCGGCGGAACCACTGTCTTGCACTGACCCCAATCGCCTTATCTCTGGCTTTGGGTTTCCATAACTTCGGGGGTTGATTTCAACGGCCTACTCATAGAAGCAATGTGTTCTGTGTTCCTGCCTTCCTGCCTGAAAATAATCCGTGAAATCCGCGAAATCCGTGGTTCAACATTTCCCGCGATATTGCAGCCTCGGGCGATCGCCATCATCGCCGGGCGCCCGACCCGCCAGGGGACGCTTTCCACCTCCGACCACCTTCCCGGCATCATCATCCCTTGCATTGCCCTACATTGCCCCTGACCTCACCGCGTCGAATCGGAACGCCACGGCCCTCGTAGGGGCAGGCCTTGTGCCTGCCTGTGAGGGGGTGACCAGGGTGGACCCATGAACCGCGGTCTATGGCACAACCCCGGTGGACAGGGCAAGCAGATTCCAGATGTTTCTGTCCCGTCTATATTTCGTCTATATTTGAAACTTCTCAATTGAGACGGTACTGAAGTGGGTATAACGCCCGTTCATCTCCTGCCTTTCAGCAATACCCGGATCAATGATGTCGTGGGGCGCTTAGGCGGACCGTTGACTCTGGAAGAGCGGCAGGTGACGGTGCGCCTGACTGACGGTCTGGACCGGGTCGGCGCTATTTTGTCGGTTGTGGACAATACGTCTCAGGAACCGACGACCCTGAGCCTCGTGCCCCGCTGAGGCGCCTTTGAAAGAAGCCCATTCTGCGCCGGAACACTCCGGCGACGGAAAGAGCTGAGGAGTGTTTCCGCTCTTGTTGATATTGACAATGTATATACCGGGATATACACTTTTCTTAAAGGAGCTTCTCATGCCGAAAACAAGCATTTTCATCAGCGGCAACAGCCAGGCGGTCCGGATTCCAAAAGCATTTCGTTATCCTCGAGGAACTCGCGAAGTCTCGATTCGGCGGGAAGGTGATCAGATCATTCTCGAAGCGGTCAAGGAGGAGGAGTGGCCGGAAGATTTCTGGTCCGCTTTTGGCGATATGCCGGATGGTTTTCAGCGCCCTCAGCCCAGTGTTCAGAATCGAGATGAGATCGAGTTTTGAAATACCTCCTGGATACCAACATCTGCATCTATGCTCTGAACAAGCGCCCTCCCGGGATTCTTGAGCGCCTGAGGGCGGTCGGCCCCACTGCAGTCTCCATCAGCGTCATCACCGCCGTCGAGCTGCGGCATGGCGCTGAAAAGAGCCGGGATCCGGCCAAAGCGAATGCAAAGCTGGATCGATTTTTCTCTCCGATCAAGATCTTTCCTTTTGATGAAAGTGCAGCATTGAGGGCCGGCCGGCTCCGTGCTGAGCTCGATCGTCGGGGGCGACCCATCGGAGATTTTGACAGCTTGATTGCAGCGCAGGCCCTGGCGCTTAATTTGATCCTGGTTTCGAACAATCTGAGGGAATTTGATCGGGTCTCCGGGCTTGTTTGTGAAAACTGGGTGGAAGCCTGAAGACCGGATGACCACAAGCAGAGCTGGAATGCGATTGCCCGGGCCGATCGCCAGGGAGCGCTCTCCACCTCCGAACAGCTTCACGGTATCGTCATCCCGTACATTGCCCCAGACCTCACCGCGCCGCATCCGAACACCACCGCCATCGCAGGGGCAGGCCTTGTGCCTGCCCGCGAGGAGGTGACCAGGGTGGATCCATGAACCAGGGTGGGGCTGGCTCACCACGGCATATCGTACAACCCCGGTTGACAGGGCAACCACAAGGGTTGCCCCTGCGGTTGGTGATGTTGTCGGGGCCTTCAAATCGAAAACGGATCGGACTGGTCGAGCGGTCCGAGAGATCGCCCGTTGAGAGCGAGGAATATATGCGCGCGGAGATTGGCTGCATGGGGGAGGACCGGCGATACCGGAGGAGGAAGAATCCAATACCCCAGCTGGACGGCGCCCATCGTTTCCTGAGGGAACAGCGCAGCCACGCCGTCCACTTCTGAGCCGGCCGAAGCGGGGGCAGATTGAAGAGAGTGAGGAGCCCCGGGCGGTTGGTGTCCGGGTCTCGATACATACGCGATTTCATGGTGTTTTGTGGACTTGGCAGCTAAGAGTCAGAGGTCAGATTAGGTTCAGGATTAACTAAAAGTTGACCATACTCAGCATTTCAGTTATCTTTATTGATGTGGTCGCTTGAGTTCAGCCACGAAGCGGTGAAGGCATTGATGCGCATGTCGCATCCGGAGGCGCGCCGCATTCGCCGACGATTGGACGATCTCGCCAGGGACCCGTGGGCAGCCCCGAATGTTAAGAAGCTCACCGGCCACCCCGGGTTTCGCCTGCGAGTCGGCGACTGGCGCGTGGTGTATCTGCTGAGCAAGGAGCGGCTCATCGTCCAGGTGATCCGAGTGGCACAGCGTGGGGAGGTTTACAGATGACAGTTCAGGTGCTTGAGACCGACGGAAAGCCGGCGTTCGTGGTGCTGCCTTATGACGAGTATCAGACACTCCTCGAGCTTGTGGAGGACCTCGATGATGCTGCTGCCATCACCCGGTTTGCCGCGCGCCACGACGAAGGCGCCGAACCAACGGCGCCTGCCGTCGTCGTGGATCGCCTGCTCGACGGCGAGTCACCCATTCGAGTGTGGCGTGAGAACCGGGGCATGACAGCGGCGCAGCTTGCAGCTGCGGTCAAGGTCACTC
>JANTFG010000070.1 GCA_024763555.1 Thermoanaerobaculales bacterium | reverse complement strand
TCCGCCGGCGGGAATCAGCGTTTCCACTGGCCCGCTTTGCGGAGTTTCTCGACCTTCTTGAGGAACATCCTCCTCTTGAGGCCCTTGAGATGGTGGATTAACAGGATGCTGTCGAGGTGGTCGATCTCATGGCAAAGGGCCTGGGCCAGGAGTTCCTCTCCCTCGACAAGAATCTCCCGGCCATCCACTCCCTGCGCACTGACGACGACCTTCTTCGGACGTTGAATATGAGTAAAGAGTCCCGGAAAGGACAGGCATCCTTCCTCAAGGGTCGTCGAACCGCTTTTTTCAACGATCTTCGGATTCGCCAGGACCATTTTTTGAGCCGGATCGCGACCGACGGATAGATCCAGGACCGTCAGGCGAATGTTCAGACCAATCTGAGGGGCTGCCAGCCCGAGTCCGGGGGCCCGATGGCAGGTTGAGAACATCTCTTCGCTCAGCTGTTGAAGATCTTCGTCAAAGTTCTTGACGGGAGCATTAGCCGCTTCCAGTCTCGGATCCCCCCAGAGGATAATCTCCCACCTCTTCATGTCTCTCTCATTCTCTGGATGATCGTTTCCACAGTGGCCTGGGCTCTGGATTCATAGAACTCTTCCAGGATGGCCTTGACGTCCGGGTGCCGGTCGATGATTTCGAGCATCGACTCGCGGTCGAGTTCAATGGCATTGACCGTGGTTTTCGCCGTGATGGTAGCTGTCCGGGGACGGCCCGTCAGCAGTGAAACCTCGCCGAAGAAATCTCCGGGTCCAAGCTCCGCGAGCTGGATGTGTTCACCCCTTTCCCCCTTTGTAAAGACCTTGACCTGGCCCGAAACCAGGAGAAAGAGACTTGAACCGTCCTCGCCTTCGGTTACGATGATGTCTCCCTCCTGATACGACTTGAGGGAGGTCGAGGCCAGGACGTGCTCCAGGGATTCATGAGGAAATTTCTTAAACAGTGAAGATGCCTGAAGTTCCTTTTCTTCAGCGCTCATCTGCCGGGGTTCTTCCTCGGGGTGGCGGCTTGAAGCCAGTCTCTCCTCCAGGGGCCGATGGCTGAGTTCCTCCTCCTCAATCAGGCGGGCGAGTTCAGAGTGAATGTCCTTGAGCTCCGGATCAAGCCTCAGGACCTTCTTATAGAGGGCAATGGACTTTGCGAAAAAGCCCCCACGAGCATAGTGCTCTGCCAGCTCGCGGTAGACCTTGATCGCCTTTTCCCTGTCGCCTGAAAGACCCAGGATCTCAGCCTGTCGGAGGAGGAGATTGAACTGTGACGGGTTCTTTTTCAACTCGGCGACAATGGCCGCCAGGGCCTTGTCGTACTCCTTGTTGGCAAGGTACTTATCCAGGAGTTCGATACGGGGTTTACCGAATCCAAACATCAAACCTCCAGAAGAAAGCGGTTCGCTTGATTCGAGGCTGATCCCGAAATGTCAATCTCATCTCGATACGTAATACCCGGGACATCCAGTCCCCACCTCGGAGTCTGAGAGACCCCAAATCGGTTTCCCGCCGGGCTGAAACTCTCCATCGTCGGCTGCCTCATCCACCAATGCTCCCTTTCCACGGATCAGATGTCAAACCCGAGCATGTATCGTCATAGTTTTTCTTCTCTGCCAGAATTCTCTCAACGGCCTCGTTGATGGAGAGCACCTGAACCGGGATTGTGAGATCCTCCGGGGAAACCAGTCCGTTCCTGAGCATTTCAGTGCGAGCCCATCCGAGCAGCCCATCCCAAAGCTGGCCATAGAAAATAAAGGGCGTGGCGGGAATATGATCGACCTGAAGCAACTGCCACACCATCATTGCCTCGAGGCAGGTGCCGAGCCCCCCTGGAAGAACGATATAGGCGGAGGAAAGTCTGACAAAATGGTGCAGCCTGGAGAAGAAGGTCCGGTGGTGGTAGATGTGATCCGTCGGGGTTCCGGTTTCGCGATTTCGGAGCAGTCTCAGCGGAAGGTCGCCGCTGAGGGCATCTCCGCAACATCCATGACTGGCGCCCTCGTGAACTGCCTGCATCAAGCCGGCGCCCCCGCCGCTGAGGACGTCACACCCGGCATCGGCGAGGCATCGGGCCAGTTCCTTTGCTTCCTCCCAGAGAGGGTCCTCCGGAGGAATCCGTGATGAACCGAAAAAGCAGACCCGGAAGCGATCCAGATTCCTGGGGTGGAGATCTTCCAGTGACTCGATCGTCTCCCAGAGGCGCAGGACGGAGGAATCGATAATCCTGGAGAGCCCGGCAGCGGTTTCCTGAAGCGCGCCGTGTGGATTGGGGTGGTCTCCCATCAGCTCTCCTCCTCAAAGAGCGGAAGATTCGGGTCGAGAAAGCCGAGGAGGGATTCTTCGATCAAAGCGCCCCAACGGGATGAGGCCTCGGCAGGGAGACTGAGAGTCTTGAGGCCCCGGGCCGTCAACATTCCCTTGAGGATATCGTCGATCTCTCTCTGAAATCTGGGGTCGATGGCCCGAACCCCGTCATAAGAAGGGCGGGACCAGAGCGGGACGTGGATCAGAAAATCGTAGCTGGGCAGCCAATGGTCGAGGAAACTCTCCCAGAGGAGTGAAGCGCAGGAAGCGTGAACCATGTAGCAGTAGTTGTCAAGGACGGAGCGGTCTGCAATGACGATTTCGTGGTGGGCGCTGGCGGCAAGTTCCTCAGCGACTTGTGTGTGGAGAATCCATGCCTGGGCCTCCGCAGTCGTTTCCTCGTTAATCGGAAGGGGACAACGTCTGGCCACCTCTCGAACGAGTTCCAGATCGAACCCGCGCCGCTTGAGTCGTGCGGCCACCTCGAAGCAAAGGGTTGTCTTTCCAACGCCGTGCGTTCCGATCAGTGCGATCTTCATCTTTCCATTGTACGGCGGTTCCGGGCAGGAAAGACACCCGAATGTATCGAATCCGGTTTCAACCTGATCAGCGGGCCATCGCCTTGCCCGTCGGCGCCAGCGATTTGGGCAGACTCTCAGCCGCCTCGAGGAGAGCCTGATACATCACCTGAGCTGAATCGGCCTCCATCAGGGTATTCAGCCAACCCGGACTCCGCGCGATCCAGGCAAGGCGGGACAGCCAGCGAACGTGGAGCGTGTCGTTCCGCAGCGCGAGCAGGAAGAAGACTCGGGTCTTACCCATGTCCGGTGCGAAGGGGATACCCTCGGACGATCGGCCGACCGCAATAAACTGTTTGGGAAACATGTCCGCAATACGCCTTCTTGCATGGAGAAAGGCCACACCTTCGGGAACGGCCGTCGGGACCAGTCTCTCTCGAGCCGCCAGAGCGGCTTCAAACCAGCTCTGATCTTTAACCAGCCCAAGCGAGGTCACATGTTCAACGAGGTTCGCAATGACCCCCGCGCGATCCGGTCCCTCGATTTCCGGGAGTATCTGCTCGACCGAGAGAATCTCGCTCAATGGGAGATCATAGACTGTATCTGCTGAGACAGTCGATGTGCTGACGGACTGAGACGCCAGATGGTCAAGGTACTCGTCCAGCAGAGCACGACGAAATCGCCACTGTCCGCCGATCTTGACGCCCGGGATCTTCCCTTCATGGGCAAGACGAACCAGTGTTCGTTCGGCAATTTTGAGGTAGTCGGCAGCTTCTTTGGCTGTCATGTAGGCTTCCATCGGTGTTCCTCCCTGGCGGACCGTATCAAGCATCCACTGGCTGAATACTCCTTTTTGCGACGAAAGTCAAGGCAAATCGACGATGCTACGGGCTGATTTGTGGCGACACGGCCCCTGCTTGGTTGGCACAGGGCGGAAGAGGAGTGCGGGAGGGAACACCGCCCGGCACGGGTTCCAACACCTGAGGAACCGAGGAAAGGAAAGCACTCCGGCCCGCAGTTTTTCGGCCGCCATGGCGCAGGCTGGCTCTTTCTCGCGTCCTTGATCATTGCTCCGGGCGCCTCTCCCAATCGATGGCTCTCAGCCTTCCAGCCCTCCAACATAGCTGAGGACGTCACCGACGGTATTCAGTTTCGCCGCATCCTCATCGGGAATCTCGATTCCCAGCTGGTCCTCAAGTTCAACCAGCAGTTCCAGGGCCTTTGCAGAATCCATACCGAGATTGGCGACCAGTTCAGCTTCGGGGACCAGTTCCGACAGCTCTTTGCCACTGACTTTAGCGACGACCGCAAGCGCGGTATCCTTCATGCTCATCTAAACCTCCACATCAGTCTCCGAGCCGCTGAAGCCCTTCTTCCAGATAGCGGCGGCGGAGTTCGTTTCGCTGAATTTTACCCGAGGTCGTACGGGGAATCTGTCCCCGACGGACAAATGCCAGATCGGCCAGCGGCAAGCCGAGATGCCGACCGATTTGTGAGCGGATCTCCTGTTCCATCTCTCGCATCTTCAATCGATCCGGCTCTGAAATCTCAACGACCATCACCGCTTCCTCGCCCTCGGCCGAGTGGGCCACCGAAAAGGCCGCCGATCGACAGAGACCGCCGCCTCCACTGACGCCGTCCGCGATTCGCTCGAGTTCATCCGGCATCATGTTGTGACCATGGACGATCAGGATTTCCTTCTTTCGACCGGTGATATAGAGTTCTCCATCGTGGAGGAAACCCAGATCGCCTGTGTAAAACCATCCCTCTTTGAGTGAGGCAGCGGTCGCTTGTTCGTCATTGAAATATCCACGAAACACACCGGGACCGTGAATGCAGACTTCGCCGATCGTGTCCTCTGCGCAGGCCCGGCCATCCGGACTCCTGATCTCGACTCTCGTGTCAAGGATTGGAAGACCGTTGCTGACGACCTCTGACATGCCGAAACCCTCTCCAGCGCCCGAGGGCAGGGGAAGGGTCCGGACGCCCTGACCTCTCTGATCGAAAGTTACGGCCAGGGTGGCCTCGGCGAGGCCGTAGCAGGGCATGAAGGCACGCCCATCGAAGCCAAAAGGCTCGAATTTCTCCACAAAGGCGGAGGTCGTTTCCGGTCGGACCATCTCTGCCCCGGTCAGTGCGGCCTTCCAGCCCGAGAGATCCAGTCCCTCCAGCCTTTCCGGAGGGATTCTCTCAACGCAGAGCTGGTAGCCGAAATTCGGCGCCGGGACGAAGGTCTGTCCATGGCTTCCCAGGAGATCCAACCACAGATTCGGCCTGGCCAGGAATGTTGGAGGCCGCAGGAGGTAGGAATCCAGGCCTGTCACGATCGGCAGCATGAGACAGCCGATGAGACCCATATCGTGATACATGGGCAGCCAGGAGACCATCGCGTCCGCCCACTCATGGGCCGGGCGTCCCTGCGGTGCACCGATTGCGATGGAAGAGGCCAGCGCATTGTGCAGCGCACCGGTCTGGGAAATCATGACGGCCCGAGGAGAACCGGTCGAGCCCGACGTCAACTGAAGAAAGGCAGTTTCATCAGGTTGACCCAGTTGAGGGCTGAATCCGGGCAGCGCGGGACGGAGGTCGAGATCGCGATGGGTCAGGACCTGTTTTTCCGCCCATGTGTATCCATGTTCCCGAGCGCCCTTCGCGAAGCCTTCGCTCGAGAGAATCCAGTGGGCGCTGAGGCTCCTGAGAATTCCGTCGACCTTCTCGAACTGGGCCTCTGCGGCTGCCATTGCTCCGGCGCCTGAAGCGGCGACCGGCCGTCCCCCGGCGAGCAAAGTGCCCCACCATGCGCCCATCCATTCCCATGAGGTCGGCAGAGCCACGATGACGGGCTCATGGGGGGCCAGGCCCAGGGAAGCGATTCTCGCAGCTCGTTCGAGGACGAAGTCCCAGAACTGGGGGTATGTCTTCCGTTCGGCCCGCCGACCCCTGCTGTCGAAGATGCTGAGTCCAGCCGAGGGGTAGTCCATCGCGGCACGTTTGAGCGCGCAGGGGAGCGTTCCCGGCTGGGAATCGAGGATACTGTAGCTCATGATCCTTGTTTTCCTCTAACGATACTCAGGCCTGTTGAGCTTCTCCCTGTTCCTTCTGAATCTGTGCATGGACCTCGGCCATATCCACTTCCATGACCTTGGTAATCAACTCCTCGAAAGCCTCAGGAGGAAGAGCACCGGGCTGAGCAAAAATGCCGACCTGTTCCCGGAAGACCATGATCGTTGGGATCGAGCGGATCTGGAACATCGCCCCAAGTTCCTGTTGCTCCTCGGTATTGCAAGAGGCAAAACAGATGTCGGGATGCTTTTCAGCAGCGGCATGAAAGGTAGGTTTGAAGCTCATGCAGGGGGCGCACCAGGGCGCCCAGAAGTCGATAAATACGACATCGTTGTTGTTGATCGTCTCTTCAATATTTTCCTGTGTCAATTCGATAACGGCCATATTGCCTCCTATAAGATCTAGACGAGGTGGGATGAATAGTTATCCCGTATAACTATTCAAGCAGATCCTAACATAGCTGCTCTCCATGGTCAAGAATATTCAGTCGGAAGTATTTGCGCTGCGATCACCAATGGCCCTCGCAGTCCAGGCTTTGTGGCGCCTCTCGTCCCTCCCGTTTCCCCGAGCTCGGGCTCGGTGTACAATAGGCAGCCCGGAGCGCCTTGATGCATCCTTTCCTTTTTCCCGGAGAATGGCTCGTCAGCGGAATCTTTTTTGATCCGGTGGCCGGTGAGAGCGAGGCCGGCGGTATTGCGACCCTTCGCGCCGAAGCCCAATTTCCCGAAATACTTCAAGTGACGGTTGAGCTCCAGGAACTTGGTGAAATCAGCTATTCACCGGCCCAGACCACTTCCTATCATCTGGAAATTGTCGGTGATCGAAGGATCAAGTTTCGAATGGACAGCATCAGTCTCGGGACGGTGCTCCTTGGAGACGGCGCCTATACACCCAGGTCACTGACCCTGGGATACCGCTCGCCCGAGGGCCGGTATACGGGTTTCGAGAGTTTTGTTGAGCTCGAGCCGGGTCGCATCATTGCCTGCGGAGGCTTCATGGCGGAACAGGTCAGCGTCAAGACCTGGGAGGTCATGATGGAGAGAGTGGGGGAGAATGACTGAGAAAACCAGCTCCCGGCTGAATTCACCGACGACGGTCCTGCCCGCAATGCCCCCTGTGGAAATCCCTGAATTCAAGGGCCCGCTGGATCTCCTGCTCCACCTCATCCAGAAGAATGAATTCTCGATCTATGACATTCCAATCGCAATTATTTGTAGACAGTATCATGAATATCTCGAAAAGTTAGATCTACTTGATCTCGATACGGCTGGAGAATTTCTCTGGATGGCTTCCTGGCTCCTGCATATGAAATCCCGGATGCTCCTGCCGAGAGAGAATCCGGAGGATGGCGGAGCGGATCCCAGGGAGGAGCTGGTTGAGCGCCTGCTCGAATATCGAAGAGTAAAAGAGTTTGCCTCTCTCCTTCACGAAGCCGATCTCCTGCGTTCCTGTCTGTGGGAAGCCCGAATCGCCAGGAACATTGGAAGCGAACAGCTTGAGGTGGATTGGGAGGATGTCGACCTGAGACTGCTGGCCGAAACTTATGTTGAGACCATGGATCGCTTTGCCGCCTCTCATCCGCCGCCTCTGAAGATCAGGCCCATGCGATTCAGTGTCGCCGGGAAGATGCGTGAACTCTATGACCGTGTTCATCGCGAGGGGAGTATGTCCCTCTTGCGACATCTGGATTCACGGCCGGATCCGGAAGAGGTCGTGACACTTTTCGTTGCGACCCTGGAACTCATCCGCCTCGGAGGGGTCCTGGCCGAACAAAGAAGACAATTTGCTGAGATTTATCTCAGGCCGGGACCCAAGGTTGTGGATCTGCAGAATATGACGGCTCCGGAGTATGAAAATGCCGGTTGATGCCTACCTGAAGGGCTGTATCGAGGCGGCCCTGCTGACGACCCCGGGGCCGGTGACGGAGAACAGTATCCTCGATGCAGCCGAGAATTCGGGAATCGAGGCGACGGACATCCGTTCGATCCTCGAAGATCTTCGGAAGGAATGGGAGGAGCAGGGGAGGGCCATTCTTCTCGAGCAGGTTGCCGGGGGATGGAGAACGGCGACTCGTCCCGACCTGGACGATTTTCTGAGGCATTTCCACGGCCTGAATTCACGCCAGAAACTCTCACAGGCCGCACTTGAAGTTCTCTCGATCGTGGCCTACCGCCAGCCGGTGACTCTTCCTGAAGTCAACTTCGTGCGGGCCTCAAATTCATCCTCCGTGATGAAGACCCTCCTCGACCGCGGCCTTGTCAGGATTGCCGGAAGAAAAAAGGTAGTTGGAAAGCCCTTTTTGTACCGGACTACCCGTGACTTCCTGATTCACTTTGGTCTTGAGTCTCTCGAGGAACTGCCGGATCCCGAAGAACTCGTCAAGGAGCCTGAGCTGAATTCACCAAATGGAGAAATGTGCGCGCCTTCCGGAGATCCTTGTGGAGGGCTCAGCAGGGAATCGGAGATGGGAGATGAAGAAAGCTCCCTTCCGGAGGACGAAATCAGAGTTTCTCCAAGCGAAGATTCTCAGTCCTCCTGAAAGGCGTGATCATGTCTCAGACACTCATCGAGATTAACCGGCGATTGTCGCTGGCACTCAAGAGTCTGAATTTCGCGTCGCCCGTTCACACGGTCTATAATCCACTGGACTATGCCTGGGAGAATTTCAGGAGCTACCTCGAAAGATGGGGACAGGGCCGGAAGAGAGTCGTCTACCTCGGAATGAACCCTGGGCCCTGGGGAATGGCGCAGACAGGAATTCCTTTCGGAGACGTAAGAAGTGTCGGAGAGTGGCTCGGGCTCGACGGCCGAATCCGACAACCCGAAGGGATGCACCCGAAACGACCGATCCAGGGCCTTAAATGCCAAAGAGTCGAAGTCAGCGGTTCCCGGCTTTGGGGGTGGGTCCGGGATCGTTGGGGACATCCGGACGCCTTTTTCGAGGAGAACTTCGTATTGAACTACTGCCCACTTGTCTTCATGGAGGCCGGGGGAAAAAACAGGACTCCGGTGAATCTGCCGGCAGATGAGCGCCGTCCATTGGAAGAGATCTGCGATCAGGCCCTTGCAGAGACGATCGACTCCCTTGATCCCGAGTGGATTATTGGAATCGGGGCCTTTGCCGAACAACGGGCTGCGCAGGTCTGCGGCGGAGCCCGGAGGAGGATCGGAAAGATCCTCCACCCCAGTCCGGCGAGTCCGGCAGCCAACCGTGGATGGCGGGAACAGGCCGAGGCTCAGTTGGTCGTCCAGGGAGTCTATTCAACCGGGAGGGACACAGGATGACTGAGAAACACCCCGCAATTCGTGTCATGATGATGCCCAGGGATACCAACCCCAACGGAACAATTTTCGGTGGTGTCATCCTTTCCTATCTCGATCAGGCAGGAGCAGAAGGCGCCAAGAGAGTTGGCGCCGAACGGATTGTGACGGTCGCGATGAAAGAGGTTATTTTTCATGAACCGGTTTTTGTCGGAGATCTCGTCAGTTTTTATGACCGGGTAATCCGCATCGGTCGGAGTTCCGTAACCGTCGAGGTCAGCGTTGAGGCCTCGAGGCGCTGGAACAGGGAAGAATCCGTCCAGGTCACCAGGGCCGAGATCACCTACGTCAATATCAATCCGGAGGGCCAGCCGGTACCATTGAGAAACCCCGGGAAGGCCGATATCGAGGACTGATCCGTGGCTCATACCAGCTCGATCTCGGTGAAAGTGTCGGAGCTGCTCGAAAAGGCCATCGCAGCAGGCTTCTTTCCCGGTGCCGTCGCAGTGTGGCAATTCGGATCCGAAGACCCTGAATTTGTAACTGCCGGGCGCACGAGCATCCCGGGAGGGGCAAAAATGGAGAAGGGAAGTGTCTTTGACCTTGCCTCGCTCACCAAGGCTCTTGTCACGACAACTCTGATGTTATGTGCTTCCAGGCGGTTTTCACTCAGCCTTGATACATCTGTCGAAGAGCATCTCAGGGAGCTTTGTGGAAGCTGGATTGGCGGAGTCACACTCAGGCAGCTTCTCTGTCATTGTTCCGGATTTCCCGCATGGAAACCTCTCTATGCCCTTGCAGAGCCCGGTGAATCTCCCATTTCAACTCTGAGCCGGATTCAGGCCGAATACGAGCCAGGGCGACGGAGCGTTTACTCCTGCCTGGGCTTTATCCTTGCAGGACTCGTGATTGAGAGAATTGGAGGCGCCCGCCTCGATGATCTTTTCACCAGTTGGGTCATTCTTCCCCTGGGACTCGAGGACGAACTCAGTTTTCATCCGAACGAAGATCTTCTCGTGCCAAGCGGTACCTGGCCGGGTATCGAGGCACAGATGACCCGGGAGCTTGGTCTTGATTTCAGGAAACTGCCTCCCGGGAATTGTCCCGAGGATGGGAATGCACGTTTCCTCGGTGGAGTCGCCGGTAATGCAGGTCTCTTTGGGACTGCCGGCGGTGTTCTCAGGCTGGCCTCAGAATACCTTCCGGGACAGGGGAGTCTGCTGGATCCCGAAGATGTTGGGATGGCCATTGCACCCTGTCGGGAGGGCTCAGAGGGGGCGGACAGGAGGCTGGGCTGGCAGGGTGCCGGGGCCCCGGGCTGCTCGGCAGGTTCCAGGCTCAGCAGGGCGGCATTCGGCCACAGCGGCTTCACCGGCACCTCGATCTGGGCTGATCCGGAAAAGGATCTGGTCATGGTGTTGCTCAGTCACCGGAATCACCCCGCCTTCCGGGGTGTCGATCTTCATCCGCTCAGGCGGTGTTTCCATCAGCTCGTCGTTGAATCTGTCTAAGTTATCGAGAATATCGTCTCAACAGGAAACAGAGACGTCTGATCAACGCCCTCGGAGACAGGTTCAAAGAATCTCTAAGTCCTCAGAGTACTGAGCCGGTTGATGGCGACCAGGATTCCGATCAGGACCGGCCCCCAGGCCCCCAGAATCGGCGGCAGAAACTCCGCTTCTCCCAGCTTTGCAAAGAGTGGAACCAGGAGCGTGAAATAGGCGAGCCCAAGACCAAGGGCGATACCGATTCCCTGCATCGTTGAGACCCTCGATGTGCCCTGCTTGAGAGCAAAAGGAATTCCAAGAGCCATCAGGATGAGAACGGAAAGTGGAGTCGTGAATTTCTGATACCAGCGAACGATCAACGCGCTTGGGTGGTATCCGGATTCCTCAAGTCTTGCGATGTACTCCCGGAGTTGTGACTGGGACATCTCCGAGGGCTGACGATATTCCCGGGAAAAATAGCTTGGACCCTCGGGGATTGCCACTTCGACCGGTTTGGTAATCCTGATGAAATGATCCACACCCTTGACGTCGATTGTACGGAGCCAGCCTCCATCTGCAATCCAGGCGCCGTCGACGTAGAGAAGTCGTGGTGCCATCAGGATGTATCTCAGTCGATTCTCTTCATCGACGCGGTAGGCCGCAAATCGGATCAGGCTCTCTGAAGGAGCATCGTATCGGAGAAAGGTATAAAAGGCCTGGGAGTCACGGGACAAAATCCAATTCTTGCCGATGGCAAAACCCATATTTCGATTCGTTTTTCCCTTGATGTCATCCAGCAGCTTCCAGGAAATTCGATTTGTCCTGGGGACGATATTCTCACCCAGGACCCACATCGCGCCGACGCCCAGAAGGCCACAGAGGAAGAGGGGAATCAAGATGCGGTAGACCGAGAGTCCTGCCGCCTTGAAAGCTGTCAACTCCTGGTGACGCTGAAGAACTGTCAGAACGGTCAGTACGGCAATCAGCATTCCGAAGGGCAGGACCTCGATGACGGCTCTGGGAATCGTATTCCAGTAGTAGGAAAGCACGATGCCGAGAGGAGCATGGTTCTTTGCGATTGCCGCAAAGTGATTTGTCAAATCGCCGATAATGTACATCACCGTGGTGCTGGCAAGAACCAGAAAGAGGGGAGTGGTGAATCGCCGGGTCAGGTAGCGGTCGAGCAGACTTGGAAAGGCGTTGACGTAACGCTTCCTTTGTATCGAAATTGGGAGAGAGCCCGTGATCGGTCGACCACTCTCATCAAGCGGAACCTGCTGTCGTTTCAACCTCCATCGCTGGTAGGCCTGGTAGATTCGTACGATGAGATGGTCCGGGGTCTGGCGTTCACCCATCCAGTGTCCCATCTTCCTCGCGAGCAGGAGTCCGGTCGCAATGATCAGGAAATCCGGAAGCCACATCCCGATCCAGGGCGAGACACTGCCTTCACGGACAAGATAGCTGCCGAAGCTATCGAGAATGAAATAGGCGAGGACGACCAGGATGGAGAAGAGGAAGCCTCTTCCCCGGCCTCCCGAACGGGATCCGATTCCCAGGGGCAGACCGAGCATGGCAAAGGCGAGACAGGCAAAAGGGATACTCAGGCGGTGGTGCATCTCGACTGCAGCTGCCCGAAGATTGATGCCTTTCGCCTCGTCTCCATGATCTCTGTAAAGAAGCTTGAACAGCTCCGGGCTCGTCATCTCGGAGAGGCTCTTTCCGTAACTGAGCTTCTGCTTCCTGTTGCTCTCTTCCTCCATTCCAGGCCTGAAGAGGTTTGTCTGTACCGTGCTCTTCAGCAGTTTTTCGGGGCTGTCCTTTCGAGTCGTGTAGGTCGTCATCCCTTCGAGCTGAATCCAGGGTTCCGGTGTGCTTCCCGACTGAAGCACGATTCTCCCGCGTTCCGCGAGTGTCAACTCCTCCACATCCGGTGAGACGCTTCGATGGATAAATACATCCGACCAGACATGTGTTTCAGGATCGATATTTCCGATCCATAAGAGGGTGTTCGGGATCTCGTCGTAGAAGACCTTGGGTTGAATGCGTCCCAGGGCGAATCCTGAGCGAAACAGGTCTCTCTTGAGGGTGGCAAGATTCTCGTTAGCCTTTGGAATATAGCTGAGAGCCAGCCAGGCACTTCCGATGCTCAGGAAGAGACCCATCAGAATCAATGGACGCAAAAGTCGCCATGGGGAAATGCCTCCAGCCTGAAGGGCGATAATCTCGAAGTCGGAGTTCATTCGACCGCCGGCGAGTAGGACCCCGAAAAGGAAACTGACCGGAAGTGTGATGATGATGAGGTTCGGCAGGCCGTAAAGCATCAAGCGGAATGCCTCGCTCAGAGGGGCGCCATGGACGACAACCTGTTCGATCAGACTGAAGATGCCGTTCATGGCGAGGAGCAAGGTGTAAACCAGGAATGCCAGGGCGGCGGGTACGGTCGTTTCCCGGATGATGTGGCGATCAAGGCAGGTCAAGAGACGCAATTCGGGCACTCCAAAAAATCAAGATCCCATTCTAACCCGGAATCCTCGACTGAGCGCAGGTGAATGAATAATACCTAATCTGAGCGATTCTCACCGGCGATCTGCACCAACTCCTTGGACTCTGGCCACTTGCAAGAAGACCTCGACATACCCCCAGTATTCCTGCGTCTTTTGCAAGCACCAGAGCCTCAAGGCCTTGGCACATCTCATCCGCCAGAATCGCTCAGGTTAGGTACTGATCATCTCACTCGAACCTAGCTTTCCAATGGACCTGAATTCCCGGTGGGAAAGGAAGACCTCGCCGAGTTGAGTTGAGTGAGGCCTGCAATTCCGCAGAGTTTTCCACAGGCAGTGACTTTTCCACAATTCAAGGTCCTGTATTAAGGTCCGATAAGATATATTATGTAAACCTGAGTCAACAACAGGATGAAAATTCTCATTAAAGAAGAGAAGAAATTGGCTTTTGAGTTGGAGTCGCGGCAAAGCAGGAATCGTCCTACGGGCCGTGTGCCCTCATTCCGCCCTTTCGCCCGCCCTCAGCTCCGCCAGCAGCTCTTCAAGCGCGGCGATCACATCTTCCCGCTCGGGTTCCTTTTCCGTTTGAAAGGACAAGGCAAGTTTGAAGGGACGATCCTCGGCTTCCCATCTCCATACAAAAGCCGGCCGCCGTCGTTTTGGTGTTGGCGCCTTCATTGAATCGGTAGGCTCGGCTTCGTTTTCCGCAGAGGCAGCGTCATGAAGTTCCTGACGCATCTCACGCAGAGCCTGTCGATCGGCATCACTCTCGATGATCGCCTGAATCATAAGGTGCATCGCCTCAAGGTCCGGGGCTTTTGCGATCTCCAGAAGGACTCCTTTGGCATGGATGTCGGCATGCCGACATGCGATGCGAATTTCTTCCGGCAGTACCAGCAACTTCATGGTTTCGCTGACGGTAACCCTGGACTTTCCAATGGCCTCAGCAACCTGCTCGTGGGTGTAATTATATTTTTCAATGAGTGTTTTGAAACCCTCGGCCTCTTCAAAAGGGTTGAGATCCTGGCGCTGAAGATTCTCGATCAAGGCGATTTCAAGGGCGACCTCATCGGAAACAGCCAACTCGATACAGGGTACTTCCTCGAGACCCGCCTCGGTCGCCGCTGCAAAACGCCTCTCACCTGAAACAAGCTGGTACTTACCGTGCTCCCCTTTTCGCACCAGAAGCGGCTCGAGGACACCATGTCGCCTGATCGAATCAACCAGATCCTGCAGGTCCCCAAGATGCGTTCTGGGCTGATCAATATTGCTTTCGATGACATCGCTTCGGATCATTCGACCGATGCCTTCACCGTTGCGCCGAGTCAATTCATCAACATAGTGGCGATCGTGACGCATCCGGCGCTTCTCGGGCAATCCTCGTTTTGAACCGGCCACCTATGCCTCCCCCATTCCCATTGGAGATCCGATACGCTGCAGCACCTCTTCCGACAATGCGTAGTACTCGTAGGCGCCTTTGGAATCCGGTGCATGTTGAAAGATGCTTGAACGGTACGCCGGCGATTCCTCGAGGCGAACCGACTTTGAAATCATGGTATTGAAGACCAGCTTCCCGAAGACCTCATGGATTTCTTCCAGAACCTCACGAGCGAGGACAGTCCGGCGGTCAAAAAGGGTCACAAGGATCCCCAATATCTGAAGCTGGGTATTTGGCCGCTCCTTGATCTTGTCGATGGTTTCCAGAAGATCGTCGGTGCCTTCAAGGGCAAAATACGAGGCCTGAATCGGGATCAGGACATGCGTGGCAGCCACCAGCGCATTGACCGTAATCAGGCCAAGCGTGGGCGGAGTGTCAATCACAATCGCGTCGAAATCATCGTCAAGATCGTTCAGACAGTCCTGGAGGCGAT
>JANTFG010000069.1 GCA_024763555.1 Thermoanaerobaculales bacterium | reverse complement strand
TTGGGCGCCTCCGATGCCCTGACCCTGGCCGACGCCTCGGATTTCGAATACCTCTGGGGACCCTGGCAGTGGCAGAATGCCGAGCGGGTCTCCCAGCGGCGACTCTATTCCGGCGGCGACACTCAAATTCATCAGGCGGGACTCCAGGCGATGAACGCCGTGGACATCATCAATGCCTATGTCAATGAGAGCTACTCGCCCGGGGGTGGCGCCGTCTACCCGGACGGCGAGTTCGGTGATCTTCTCAAGATGAGTGCCCAGTTGATCGCAGCGGAGGTCGGAGTCCGGGTCTTCACCATTGATTACGGTGACTGGGATACCCACGAGGGCCAGGGCAACGGGGTCGGGGGATTCTTCGCGGGGCAGGTTCAGACGCTTGCCCAGGGCCTTTCGGCCTTCTACACCGACCTCAATGCAAAGGGCTTGAGCAACCGAATGACCCTGGTAACCATGACGGAGTTTGGTCGGCGTGTGGAGGAAAACGGCGACGGGGGCACCGATCACGGCCATGCGGCGCCGATGTTGTTGTTGGGAGACAACGTGATCGGGGGTATTCACGGGACTTTCCCCGGTCTCCAGCCCGAGCAGATGTTCGAGGGCATCGATGTGGAGGTGACGACGGACTATCGTCGAATTCTCTCGGAGATCCTGATCCGGCGGATGGGAAATCCCAGGCTTGGGAGGGTCTTCCCGGGCTACACCGGCTACTCCCCGCTGGGCGTCGTTCAGGGAGCTGATCTACCGCCGGACTATTCCGATGGCGTCGGAGAGATCTTCCGGGACGGCTTCGAGATTGCCTCCGCCGACAGATGGAGCGCCTCGGTCGGTTGAGGAGGGGAACCGGGAGCAGCGAACGGCGTTTTCGCCCTGAGTTGGATGAAAATCTGCGATTCAAGCCGCCGACTCCGAGTCCTCACGATGTCCGAGGCGCCGTGAACAGAACTGCTGCCGGCACTGCTTCGTGGGAATCCTGGTTTCGCAGCCTTCGCTGAGAGAGGATTGTCGTTCCGCCTATTCCCAGATTACAGCCGCTCCAAGCCGTAGGGCCAGGCTTCGAGCCCGCCGTCGAGCATCGCCACCTTCGCGTATCCGTGCTCGCGGAGGATCAGGGCGGCTTCGTAACTCTTGGTGCCTGTGCGACTGACGACAACGATCTCGCGGTCGCGCGGCACCTGGTGCAGGCGGCCGCGCAGCGACCCGAGCGGCAGGTTGGAACTACCCTTCAGTCGCACCTCGCCGAAGGTCCCCGGCAGTCGCACATCGAGCAGGAAGGGCGGCGAGTCGGTGTCCTGTCGCTGCCGGAGTTCCCTCAATTGCCCCCCCCTTGACAATGGGAGGCTCATGGGGGGCCTGAGAGATGTTCAGGGGAGAATCCAAGGGTTGACGACCGTGATGCCGGTCGGCTCGATATCTGATTCGTTCCGCGTGACGACCGAGCAGCCGTGAACTTGCGCGGTGGCGGCTATCAGAACGTCTATTGCCGGGAGTGGCCGGCCGCGACCTTCCGTCTCGCCAAGCAATATGCCCCACGTCCTGGCCACTTCAGTGTCAATATCGAGAACTCGGCCTTGGAAACGGATCAGGAGTTCGCACTCGAACCACTGCTGGAGTTCAGCGCGTCGGCGCCCGGTTGGGAGTTTTGAAATGCCTTTTTGCAGCTCACCAACGGTGATCACGCTGATGAAAAGTTGGTGTTCATTCTGAGCAGCAACCCAGTCACAGACTCCAACATTGGGCCGAGGCTTGGCGAACTCGGAGAGAACGCAGGTATCCAGGAGGAAGCTCATAGAGCAATCTCACGTCCAAGCTCTTTTGAGCGTTCAACTTCAATTTCGACGCCTCGTAATGGGGATGCCTGAAGAAAATCGACCAAATTAACCTCCGGTTTGATGAGGCATCGATAGTCTTCGACGGACATGATGACAGCGGTCTCTCTGCCCCTTCGAGTGACGATTTGAGGCCCGGACCGTGCGGCTTCGTTGACCACTTCACTGAAACGGTTCTTCGCATCCTGCAATTTCCATGTCGATCCCATGACAGCCTCCACATTTCAAGGCTAGCCTGTCTAGCTGTGAATGTCAAGTAGCTAAGGGGCGCAATTGAGTGGGGCGATCTCGAGATCTTCGCGCCCGAAGACAGGAACACCTTTTCTCAGCGGAGATCGCAAAGGATGCGGAGCCGCCCGCAGGATGTTGTTTCCGAGTACCTTCGCAAACGACTGGGTACCTGATGCCCGCTCCTTGAAAAATACCATCGAGCAGTATTGTCGAAGAATCGCTACCAGAGCGCGGTCGGGAACACCGAGAGAACAGAATTACCCGATTCCGCTCTGATATTCTGATTGAGAAGGGTTGGATTGAACGGAGCTTCCATGTTCCGTGCCGATGGGGAGAGTGGAGTTATGAAGAGCGACTGGTTGAGGGCTGAAATCGTTTTAATCATGCTATTTGCAGTGGTCGTGCTTGCGATCTTCGGCTCACCGGGGAGTTTGTGTGGGGAGGAATGCCCGACGAGGGTCGGCTTCGAAAGTTTTGGTGAAGCGAACCAGCCTGCGAATGATGTCGCGGTTGTCGGGAATGAAGCCTACACTGCGAATAGCTATGGTTTGACGATCTACGATATCTCAGACCCCGCACTTCCACAGAAGCTTGGCGAAATCCTGGCGTCCGATATGGGCAGCAAAATATCCGTGTCGGGAAATCGCGCCTTTGTGATCACCAGTTATGGCTATTTGAGAATTTACGATATTTCAGATCCGATGAACCCGATCTATCTCTCCAGGATTCCACCGGAAAACCATGAGCCTTTCCGGGACGTCATCGCCCGGGGCGATATTGTCTATCTCACCAGGGATGAGGAACTCAGCATCTATGATGTCGAAGATCCACTGTCGCCGACTTACCTTGGGGGCTTCTTTTATGATTCGATCAGCGACATCGAGTCCAGCGGAGATTTTATCTATGTAGCTTCTGGTGACGGCGTGGTGGTTATTGACGTCGCCGATCCTGCTCATCCACTTGCTCGTGGCCTTCTTCCAGACTCGCGTCGGGCCGATACAGTCGGAGCCAGTGGGGGACTTGCTGTCGTCGGTATTGACGGGAGTGTTTTGATTGTTGATTTCTCGGATCCGGATGCGCCTCGAAGTGTCGGCAGTTATGAAACGACGGGTGATCCAACACATCTCTCTGTGGTGAACCAAGCGGCATGTATCGCGGAGGGCAACACACTCGAGATTCTCGATCTGAGCAACCCGGCGGAACCCCTGCTTGTGTCTTCAACTGAGATGGAGACAGAGATCGAAAGTCTGACGGTCGATGGAAATCGACTCTACATCTGCCTCGATGAGCTGGGGCTTCGGATCCTCGACCTTTTTGACCCGGGCCGGCCCACTGAAGTGGGAAGCATCTCTGCGGAGGGTTCTGCCTGGGATCTCGTCATTTCCGAGAGTATCGCTTTCGTTGCCGATGGCCGTTTCGGTCTCCAGATCGTCGATGTTTCAGATCCCGAGAATCCCGAATTGCTTGCCGGGTATCGCCTGCCGGGCTTTGCATGGAGTGTTGCTGTCGAGGGGAATATCGCTCTTGTAGCCGATGGCACGGCAGGTCTGATGATTCTGGATTATTCAGATCTCTCGGCTCCGGAACTGGTCGGAAGCTATGACAGTCCGGGAGAGGCGCGAAAGGTCATCCTGTCCGATGGAATTGCCTACCTTGCAGATGGCGCTTCCGGTTTGGCGATTCTCGATGTTCACGATCCCGCCGCGCCCGAACTCCTGGGAAGCTGGAGCGGTTGGTGGAGCGAGGCCGTGGAAATTGCAAAGATCGGGGACATCCTCTACCTGGCTTTTGACGAAGGGCTTCCCCAGGTTTTTGACGTCTCCGATCTGCACAATCCTGTGATACTCTCGACGCAGGGGGCGCCTGCCTTTTCTCAAGAAACTGATAACATTGAAGTTGCAGGCAGCCTGGCCTTCTCGCTGGAGCCTGTGTTCGGTGGTCTTCTCATCTATGATGTTTCGGATCCACTGAACCCTTTTCTCAGGAGCTGGTTGGAACTCTCTCACCGGCCGGGCGGCCTTCAGGTTTTTGGTGATGCCGTCTATGTTGCGACGAGAGACTGGTCGTTGGAGAAGATCTCAATCGTCAATCCCGGCCAACCGGTTCTGATCTCCGAAACACAGACACGAGCGTCTGCGAGAAATGTTGCACTGGATCCTCTGAGCCACACCGCCTGGTTAGCGGAGGGATCTATCCTGGAGGGGATCAATGTCGGATGCGCGGTCTGTTCTTCTGCTGAGCTCCAGGTGGATCCGGCTTCCATCCTGACGGGCGGCGCCCTCAGTACGATCAGCCTGTATCTGGAGGATTCCTCAGCTCATCCCGCTCCCGGCCAGGTCGTCGAAGGGCGTTCAGATCTCGGGAGGCTCTCAGATTTCGAAGATCTCGGAGGTGGACATTACAGGGCTTTTTTGAGTTCCGGAGATCTCTCGGGTACAGCAACGATCCGGATATACATCAACGGAGAGGAATGTTCGTCAACGGGCACAGTTGTGATTGTCTGTGCTTCGGGCGCAGTTGATGCCCCGGGTGCGATCGAGGCCCATGCGGTGAATGAACACGCGATCCAGCTGAACTGGGCCTCCGTTTCGGGCGCCGTGGGATACCGGGTTATCAGAAATTCTACCGTTGTCAGTGAATTGAATTCGGGAGTTACGAGCTTCCTGGATACTGGATTAGCGTCCTGGACCGAATATTCGTACAGCGTCGCCTCCCTGGACAACTGTGGTGGATCCTCAATTTCAGAGGAAATCGGGGTCAGGACAGAAGGTACAGCTCCGATCTGCCCGGTGCAGGGCAGGAATTTTCCGGTCGACTATCTGAATCGCAGGGCATTATCAGTGCTTGGAAATCTGGCCTATGTTGGGGTTCTGGATGGAATAAAGATACTTGATGTCTCCGATCCTTCAGCGGTGAAGACGATTGGGGAGTGGAGGAATGATGGTGGAGAGCATGACTGCGATCCTGCGCTGATCGTATCGGATGGCATCGCATACATCTTTGAGGATCGTCTTGATGTTGTCGATGTCTCCGATCCCCGGGCGCCGGAGAGAATCGATACCGTGGATTGGTGTTCTTTTGATAGCGTAGTTGATCTCAGGATCTCAGATCACAAACTGTATATCGCCTTCGCCGATGATGGTATCTCGATTCTAGATCTCTCGAATCCCCACCATCCTACGCTGCTTGGAAGCAGTGGTGGAGTCTTCCCAGACGCCTATTCCCTCGCAGTGAATGGAGATTATCTGTATCTTTCGGATCAGTGGCCGGGCTTCGAGGTTGTGGATGTTTCAGACCCGGCCCAGCCCACGCTCCTGTCTTCAATTCACCTTGATGGAGGGAAGATTGTCTCAAGTGGCGGGTATCTCTACGTCAGCGGGAATGAGTATTTCCAGGTGCTCGATATTTCGGATCCGGCACATCCGGCGCCGGGCGACAGGATTTCCGTAGCGGGCGGACCGGCTTCCTGCCTGTATGGCGCCGGCAGCTATGCGGCCGTGTCAAATGGTCATATGCTGTCATCGATCGACCTTTCCAATCCGGGGCATCCGGTTCTGAAGGAGACGATCGAAACCTCGACTTTCTTTCTTCGCCTCCAGTCATCGGAAACGACGGTTTTCGGACTTGGCGATGGCTTGGAGGTTTTCCCGATGGATTGCCCTCCAGCTCCCCGTTCTGAGGACTCCTGGTCACGTACGAGGTAGATCGGGGTGTGAGATGAGATTGTGGCCGGGCGATATCCGGCATTTTCGTCGGTCGGTTTATTTCAACCCGATGGGCCGGTCACTGTTTATTTCCTAATGGGCTGCGGAGTTATGGAAAACTTGGCGCCCACCCCGTTTTCCATAACTCCGCAGTCCCTACTACTAGAAAAATGAAATTGACCAAAATAGGCAAAATCAGGCTACCTGTGCGTGACCGGTAACAGCGGTCGGCACTTTGTCCTTAAATTTCAGGATGCTGCCCGGTAAGGGCTTCCCCAGCCCGCCCGGAGGTAGGGAGGCAGAGCTGCTCTTGACAGCGACTTTACTTTTTGTGCAAAGCCTCAGTCGTCCTCAGGACAGGCGGAAATGAGGTCCGTCCGGGAAAAGTCCTCCCCCTTGAACAGGAGCGGCTCGCCGAAGACCCAGGCAAGGGCATAGGAAAAACAATCCCCGAAATTGAGCTGCGCCGGATGCCGTCCCTTTCCGTAACTGCGGTATGCCGTCCGGGCTGCTTTGGCCTGCCGTGTATCGACGGCTACGAGTTCAATTCCCGCTGTTTCAATGAATCGGTCGAGATCCTGAAGTCCGGCGGGACCAAATCGGGATTCCACGACGATGGACGTTTCGACATAGGTCGCTGTCGACATTCTGAGATTCGCCGCGGCTTCGATGGCCTCGTTGAAGCGGTGTCGCTCCTTTTCGTTCTGGAGAATCGCCAGCAGGGCCGAAGTATCAATGATCATCGACCGGGGAGCCCCTTCTCGTCGTACCCAATGATCTCATCGGCATCCCGGGAATCCAGCACCGCAAGCCCTGCACAGTGTCGGGCGATTCGGTCGAGTTCCTCGGCAAGTCTTCCACCCCGACCCTCGCGCCGCAGCCGTTCGAGTCTCTCCCTCACTGAACGCGTGACGGCCTCGGTCTTGCTCTCCCCAGTCAGTGCGGCCAACTCCCGCACCAGCATTTCTGTTTCGGCTCTTCGGATATTCAAAGGCATGGCGACCTCCTGTATTCAGTATTTCATTACATCAACCTCTTGATGTAGATTGTATCATAGTTCGATCGAATGGTCTCCTGGGCGGATTGAGAAGGGAACCCTTCGGAATGATGAATTTTGAAAGATGAAAGATAAATGCCCCCGCCCGCTCGAAGGCAGGAAGGCAGAACACAATTCTCACGCAGAGGTCGCGGAGGACGCAGAGCTACCCGCCCGCCCAAGGATAGGAAGACAGGAAGACAATTTTTCACGCAGAGATCGCGGAGGACGCGGAGAGCGGATCGTCGGTCCTGAACCTGTTTCGCAGTTAGCGCTGACCGAAGCTTCACTGTCAAAGAGCGAGTTCTCCTCCAGCAAAGACATCAGTCAGCAGCCATCTCCCTTCGGGATCGGACAAAAGGACCGATGATCCCACGGAAACATCGTTTACCCGGTGACAGACACAGTGTCTTGCGTTGTGCGTCCCGTGATTTTGGGCCTTCCGACCCCGAATCCCTTCCCGAAGGGGGCTGGATCACCGGTTGACTCCTTTGGCGGAGAACAACCTGGTTTTTGACGACGAAGTGTCTACCGGTGGTGGCTTCGAGGCAGTTGGGGTCGGAATGCCACCTCTCCGTGTAGCCCGGCATCCTCAGCGTGAAATACTGTGTTTTGTCTTCTGTTTCCGGGTGGTTGAGGGGTTTCTTCCCTTTACAGGTACCGGCCCCTCCTCTTGACTATCCTGTTGTATGCAGAGTATCTTTCACGAGCGCAAAGACCTCGGACATGAAACATCTTGACAAAAGCTGGGGGGGAGAGGAGGCTGATAGTCAAAGGATGTAGCGGGCGGCATCTTATATATTAAACGGGAAGAACAGACAGAGGAGGAGAAGTATGAGGCAGTGGACAGTCGTTATTCTTGGATTGGTTCTGGTGGGCGGATCGTGGGTCGGAGCTCAGGATATTTCAGACATTGTGTTCTATGACAGCTTCGAGTCGGGGGATACTTCGGGATGGTGGGCCCCGGCTCGGGTGGGCAAGACCGGCCAAACGACCTGTTATGACGAGACCGGGACCATGATCGCCTGTGCGGGGACGGGACAGAATGGAGAGCTTCAAAGCGGAGTGGCGTGGCCCAATCCGCGTTTTGTCGACAACAGTGATGGGACTGTCACGGACATGTTGACGGGGCTGGTATGGTTGAAGGATGCGAGCTGTGCCGATCTGGCAGGTACGGATACCGAAGGAGCAGCCGATTGGACGACGGCCCTGACGGCGCCGCGGGTGCTCAGTAGCGGCAGCTGCGGTCTGACGGACGGCTCGGTTGCGGGCGACTGGCGTTTGCCGAGCGTCAACGAGTTGCAGAGCCTGATCAATTACGAATTCAGCTACCCAGCCTTGTCGAACGCAGCAGGAACAGGACAGTGGACCGAAGGAGACGTGTTTGCGGGCGTGCAGTCGAACATCTACTGGTCATCGACGTCCGACGCGAATTCCCCGCCGAATGCCTGGTTCGTGGGCGTATTCAACGGCTACGTCGACAGCAATGGCAAGGCGGCCACATACTATGTCTGGCCGGTCCGGTCGGGGCAGTGAGGGATTCGGTCATCGCAGTTGAGCTGTCCGGTATCGGGCGTTGAGGACCGAAATGCCAGCTGTCTTCAAGGCCGATCGAATTCTCATGACTCTCCAGGTGTGCGGGAAGCCGGCCCCGGCGTCCAGGAGAAGACGAAGGAGGCCCTGGAGGCTTTGTTCAGCCTGATGGAAGTGATCTGCGGCATCACTCTTTCCATGGTTCGCTGCAGGGGAAGCCTGGGCGGACGCCACGCTTGAAAGTGCCAGAGCACCGATGAAAAGCGGGAGATGAATACAGGATCTCATCAAGTTGAAACTTCCCTTCCCGGCTCCAGACGATCATATCAAGGTAGAAGGGGAGTCGGGGGAATTCCCCCTTTCCGTCTTCAGGTCGACGAGGCGAAGAAGAAATCAGCCAGGCGGGCGAGGTAGGGAAAGAAGAGACTCCTGCTGCAGATGTCCCGCCACTCGGGCGAAAGACCCAGGGAGAAGACGATCAGCATGCTGAGGAGCAGGGCGCCGGCGATTCCGGCGAGGCCCGCTCCCAGGAGCCGGTTGGCCCAGCTGAGGTGAAGGGCCTTGAGGGTGCGCTCGATGCCCCAGCCCGCTAATGTGAAGAGGAGGGTGGCGACGAGGACCGGCAGGATCCAGGCACAGAGGGTGGCCAGCCAGTGGGGCTGGATGCTCCCGGACAGCCGGTCCGCCAGCTCCCCGGAAAACTGGGTCGACATCCAGACGCCGGCGGCGAAACCTCCCAGGCCGAAGACCAGGCGGACGGCGCCCTTCCAGAAGCCGGAGGCGGAGATTCCCACCCAGAGAATGAGGAGGACCCAGTCCAGAGCCGTCATCAGGTGTAAAGACCGCCGGAGACGTTGAGGACGACTCCCGTGATGTAGGAGGCGCCCGGGCCCGCCAGGAAGGCGACGGCTGAGGCGATATCCTCGGGCTCGCCCAGTCTCGGGATGGCAATGCTCTTCATCAGGGCTTCACGCTGGGCATCCGAAAGGGCCTCGGTCATGGGTGTTCTGATGTATCCCGGGGCGATGGCATTGACCGTGATGTTCCGGGGACCGAGTTCCTTGGCCAGGCTCTTGGTGAAGCCGATGAGTCCGGCCTTGGAGGCGGCGTAATTCCCCTGCCCGGCATTGCCCATCAGCCCGATGATCGAGGCCATGTTGATGATCCGTCCGCTGCGCTGCTTCATCATGAGCTTTGCCGCCGGCTGCGAGAGATTGAAGGCGCCTTCAAGGTTGATCTTCAATACCAGCGCCCAGTCCTCCGGCTTCATCCGGATCAGCAGCTGATCCCTGGTGATTCCGGCGTTGTTGACGAGGATATCCAGGCGTCCGTGTTCCGAGTGGATCTCTTTGATGAGAGTCGCAGCGGCCTCGTGCTTGCTGACATCGAGTTCGCGAGCCTCGGCCTTTCCGCCGGAGGCCAGGATGCGATCCCGTGTCTCCTCGCAGGAGAGCAAATCGGCACAGACAACATGGGCGCCCTCAGAAGCCAGCTTTTCGGCGATTGTTGCGCCGATTCCGCGGGCCGCACCGGTGACGAGTGCAATCTGATCACTAAGAACATTCATGATTAATCTCCATTGAGGTTCAGGCTCTCCACGAGCCCCTGAATCTCTTCAACCGTCCCGGCCTGGTAGCAGGTGGCGGGACGGTGAATTCTCTTGACGAGGCCGCTTAGGACCTTGCCGGCGCCGACCTCGATGAAGGTGTCGAAGCCCTCATCAATCATCCGGCGGATGGTCTTACTCCACAGCACCGGGGCGTCGACCTGGCGGATCAGGCCCTCGCAGAGTTCCTCCGGTGCGGTGACGGGGGAGGCGTCGATGTTCCGATACAAAGGTCGGGAGAGAGCATGGAAGTCCAGTCCCTCGAGGGTCGGTTTCAGGCCTTTGCGGGCGGGCGCCATCAGCGGCGAGTGGAAGGGTGCGCTGACGGGCAGCGGAAGCGCCCGGCGTGCTCCGGCTTCCTTGAGCTTGTCGATGGCAGTATCCACGGCCTGCTTTGAGCCGGCGATCACGACCTGGCCGGGGGCGTTGAAGTTGACTGCCGCTACGACTCCAGCAACTTTGCCGCTGATCTCCTCGCAGATCGAGATGACAAGATCATCGTCGAGGCCGAGGACGGCGGCCATGGCGCCTTCGCCGGCAGGGACGGCTTCCTGCATCAGGCGGCCGCGGAGACGAACGGTTCGGGCGGCATCTTCGAAGGAGAGACCTCCCGCGGCCACGATGGCCGAGTATTCGCCGAGGCTGTGGCCGGCAAAACCTTCGACCCGGAGGCCTTTTTCTGTGAGGACTCTCCACGCGGCAATGGAATGGGTGAGCAGGGCGGGCTGGGTTTTCTCGGTCATCTTCAGCTCTTCGGCCGGGCCCTCCCAGCAGAGCTTCGAGAGCGGAAATTCGAGGGTTTGATCCGCCGTATTGAAGACCGAAGAGGCGGCTTCGAAGTTTTCTGCAAGTTCCCGGCCCATTCCGACGAACTGGGAGCCCTGTCCCGGAAAAAGTGCGGCGATTCGCGTCATCTCGTACTCCTTCGTCTCTCGGGGTATCCGAAAGGTCCTTATCTTTCCGGCCTCAGTTTCCTAGTAACGGATCAGTGCCGAGGCCCAGGTCAGCCCGCCTCCGAAAGCCGTCACCATCACCAGATCCCCCCGCTCGAGTCGCCCTTCCCGAATCGCCTGGGTCATGGCGATGGGAATGGAAGCCGAGGAGGTGTTTCCAACGGATGCGACGTTGGAATAGACCTGCTCCGCACGGAAGCCGAGGCGTTTTCCGACGGCCTGGATGATCCGCTGATTGGCCTGGTGGGGGATGAAGAGGTGAAGGTCTTCAGGCTTGACTCCGGCCCGGTCCAGGACTTCTTTGGAGAGCCCCGCCATGGCCCGCACCGCAACCTTGAAGGTTTCGTTGCCCATCATCTTGATGAAGGGGAGTCTCTGGTCGATGGATTCTTTGCTGTGCGGAGGGAAGCGGCTTCCGCCGCCGGGCATGGAAATGAAGCCGGAGAGGGTGCCGTCGGTTTTCCAGTCGATCTCGAGGATCCCTTCTCCTTCCGGGGCCGCCTGGAGCACCACGGCTCCGGCTCCGTCTCCGAAGAGCACACAGGTCTTCCGATCGGACCAGTCGACATAACGGGTCAGGCACTCCGCCCCGACGATGAGGACGTTTCTCATAGTCCCGTTCATGATGAACTGTCGACCGACGTTCAAAGCGTAGACAAAGCCGGAGCATGCGGCCGAGATATCAAATGAAACCGCGTTGACGACGCCCAGTTTCGGCTGAGCGATGGCGGCTGAAGCAGGGATCGGCTGTTCCGGAGTTGCGGTTGCGACGAGGAAGAGATCAACCTCCTCAGGTATGATTCCGGCATCGGCGATGGCCTCATTCCCGGCTCGTACGACCAGGTCCACCAGGGCTTCTCCCTCCGCGACGACATGCCGTTTCTTGATTCCGGTTCTCGTCGTGATCCATTCATCGGAGGTTTCGACGATTTTCTCAAGATCTGCGTTTGTCAGGGTCTTTTCGGGAAGGTAATACCCAATTCCGGCAATTCTCGCCGATGAGCGGGAAATATCATGCATGCTCTTGATTTCCTTTCTGAGTTTCCATCCGAGCGACTGTTTCCGCGATATTCTCGATGATGTCCGAGGCGGCATAGCTCGCTGCGAAAAAGACGGCGTTCATGATGGCCTGCGCTGAGGATCGGCCGTGGGCCACCAGGCAGGGTCCGTTGATCCCGAGCAGGGGGGCGCCCCCGTACTCCGAGTAATCGACCTTTTTCTTGAGCTTCCTGAAAACGCCCTTTGCCATCAGGAGGCCGGCGCTGTGAACGGTCGATTTGCGGGCTTCCTCCACCAGGGATGAGATCACCATTTCCCCGAGGCCTTCGGTGACCTTGAGGATGACGTTTCCTGTGAAACCGTCCGTGACGACCACGTCCGCTTTGCCGGAGAAGATATCTCGCCCTTCCACGTTGCCGATGAAGTTGATTCCGGCAGCACTGAGCTTCTGATAGCCCTCGCGGATCAGTGGGCTGCCCTTGTTCTCCTCCTCGCCGACGGACATCAGCCCGACTGCGGGATGCCTGATACCCAGCACCTTCTCGGCATAGCGGGATCCCATGATGGCGTAGTGGAGCAGGTGGCGGGGCGTGCAGAGGATATTGGCGCCGGCATCGAGGAGCAGCGTTTGTCCCCCCGTGGATGGAAGGATGACGGCGAGGGCCGGCCGTTCCAGCCCGGGAATCATGCCGAGGGCCGCTTTCGCGGCAATCCACGCGGCGCCGGTGTTCCCGGCGGTGACCATGGCGTCGGCATCTCCCCTGGCAACGAGGCGCGCGGCGCTTGCCATTGAAGAGTCCTTCTTGCGTCTCAGAACGGTGACGGGGGCCTCATCCATACCGACCACATCGGGAGCATCAACGATTCGAAGATCCTGAGGAAGGCCCCGAAACTTTCTGAACTCCCTGCGAAGTCTGGCGGTCGGTCCGACCAGGCTGATGGAGACGCGGCCCGACTCCAGGGCTCTGAGACAGCCTTCAACGACAACAGCGGGCGCCCGGTCCCCGCCCATCGCATCGACGGCGATCCGGGTCTTTTTCGGCGCCTTCTTAAGCATCAACATCCCCCGGGATCGGAGAAAAAGACGCTGAGGCGATCGGATCTCTCCCGGGTGTCAAAGCCAGGCTCATGTCGAGCCTAATCCAGTTCTTCGACCTCGACGACTTCACGGCTCTTGTAGTGGCCGCAATGGGGGCAGACCCTGTGGGGCGGCTTTGGCTCGAAACACTCCGTGCAGAGGCTCCAGCCGGCAGGCGTCAGGGCGTGATGAGCGCGACGTTTGTCGCGGCGGGTGCGTGAAATTTTATGCTTTGGATTGGCCATGTTTTACTCCGGTCTATTTTCTTCAGGAGGATCCGAGGCTGCGGAGAGCCTCCCAGCGGGGGTCGATCTCCGGCTCACACCGGCAGGCCCCCTCGATGTTCTTATTCATGCCGCAGCGCGGGCAGAGCCCGGCACAGTCCGGGCTGCACAGGATACGCATCGGCAGTTCCAGTGAAATCTGCTCGGCGGCAAGGTCCTCAAGTTCGAGCATCGAGCCTTCGAGAAAGATGACGTCGAGTTCGGTGCTGTCCAGTTCGACCTCATCTTCCCTGCCCGTCAAGGGCGGCCGAAGCTCAACCGTGAATTCTCCCTCTCCTTTCCAGGGGATCGGAGACAGGCAGCGCGTGCAGAGCACCGGCCCCGACGCCCGGAAAGTTCCCCGGATGAGATGGTGCTCTTCCATGGGGATGATCCGGCCCTCAAGATGGACCTCCATCGTTCCGGCGACAATGTCCGGATCAAGCCGCTCAATTCCCAGGCTCAAATCTTCGGAAAAAGCCTGGGGAACTTCGCTGATCTTCTGAAGGTCAATCGACACGGGCACACCTTTCTCGACCCGGATCGCCCGGGACGAAGGCGGAGTATAACAGGCTTGGCTCACGAGGTGAAGCCCCCGGGATCTTCGAATCTCCGGATCGCCGAAAGGCTCAGTCGATCGGGTTTCCCTCTTCGAGGTCTTTGAGAGCTTCCGGCGAGAGAAAGAGCCCAAGCCCGGGATCGTCCAGGACGGTGTATTCGATCGAGACCGACCTCCTCTGGGGCTGAATTTTTCCGGCGGAGTCAATCAGGTTGACCCTGATTTCGGAGGGAAGCAGAACACCTTTGACCCGAACTCTTTTCTCGACATGGATTTCCATTCCGTAGGCCTTGGCCTGATTGAACTGCGGTACAGGCATGAAGCGGGCGACCGGGGCTTTGGAAGCATCGGATGGGAAGAAGAGTTCCCAGCTTTTCGAGACAAGGGGGTTCTGGAAGAAGAGATCGGCAACCGTCATGTCGATCTTGGTCATCTTCTGTCCGTCAAAACTTGTCTGAGACGGCTTCGAAAAGGTCTGACCTTTGAGCTTGAGGCTGAAGGGCAGGAGAAGATGCATCAGTTTCTGGCGACAGGTGCCCGGCGCCATTCTGGGAGTATTCTGGCGCTTGTCGAGTTTCCCGCCGAAAGTTGCCCATCCGGTATCTCCGTTTCGAACGATCACCAGGTTATTCGGCATTTCCAGACGGCTGTTGGAAAGGGTTGTGTCGACATAGGCAGTGGTGAGATTTGTGGTTTTCGCCCCGTCGGAAGCAAAATTCGTCTCTCTGATTTTCATCTTGAGGACGCCGAGGGCCTCGAAGGTCTTCCAGCCTCCGGCGGCCTCAATCGAGGCATCGATCGTTTTTTCTGCGGGCGTTGTTGCGCTGAGGGGAAGGCTCATCAGGAGGCTGAGAACGAAAAGAATGCATTTCTGGCTCATGTATTTCTCCAATATCAGGGATCTCAGGGCCTTCGATGTTGTCGTGTGGCCCAATCTGCAGGCCGAAGATACCCGGCTCCGGGAAGTATACGGGAGTCCGCACTCATCTGTTTGGAAAAATCCTTGAAGGGGGATGAGCCATGCCCTGGCGGTGGGTGATTTCGGTTCCGGCTCCGGCATCGCTTTGCTGCTCCCGTTCCGCTTGCCGTCGGCTTTGGTTGTGGACTAAGGATCCGCGCAATTTTTGCTTCCTGTTGAGCGCGCCCAGATGTGCTTCAGATTTGGATTGGGCGATTGAGGGGAATCGGAGGCGTAGCCTTGCCTACGTTGAGAATTTCCAGATTGAGCCCGAGC
>JANTFG010000068.1 GCA_024763555.1 Thermoanaerobaculales bacterium | reverse complement strand
GGTTTGCGACGTGCTCTCGAGGATCTCGGTGAAATTCGGGAGCAGGTGAAGGAAAGGGGCGAACTCCTCAACCTCATCGATGTCGCCGAGATGATCTGTCGGGCAGCGCTGATGCGTCGCGAAAGCCGTGGTTCCCATTTCCGCGTGGATTTTCCGCATCCCTCGCCATCCTGGCGCCAGGATCTGATTTTCGAGGGACGCCGCCCCCTGCCGCTTGAACCCGTCTCCAGGACGGCGACCAACTCTGGAGGAAGATGATGCAGCTGAAAGCTAAGATCCGACCATTAAACCCGCTTCTCTATCGGAATATCGTTGCGGAGGCCCTGGCCGAAGATCTCGGCCGGGGAGGAGATCTGACCACGGACTCGATTGTGCCGGCCGGGCTTGAGGCCCGGGGCCGGATTTTTGCCCGGAGGACTGGAGTCGCTGCGGGGATCGACCTTGCGGTCGAGACCTTTCGCCGGCTTGATCCTGAATTTGAAGTTCTCGAGAGAGTCGAGGACGGCTCGAATCTCGATCCCGGAACGAGCCTGCTCCGCTTCAGGGGTCGGGCGGCGCCGATCCTGACGGCGGAAAGGGTGGCCCTCAATTTTCTCGGCGCTCTCTGCGGGGTCGCAACGCTGACCCGACGCTTCGTCGACGCGATCGAGGGCAGTTCAGCGAGCATTCTCGATACCCGTAAGACCACGCCGGGACTTCGGGCGCTGGAGAAATACGCCGTCCGCTGTGGCGGAGGCGTCAACCATCGGATGGGCCTTGATGATGCGATCCTGATCAAGGATAACCACATCATCGCAGCCGGTGGAGTTGGCGGGGCGATGGAGGCCGTGCGCCGAAATGCTCCCCATACGGTGAAAATCGAGATCGAGGTCGATACGCTGGAGCAACTCAAGGAGGCGCTGGACTTTGATCCGGACATCATCCTGCTGGATAACATGGCGCCGGCGCAGTTGAGGCAAGCGGTTGAACTCATCAACGGGCGGGCGATTTCCGAGGCCTCCGGCGGTATCAGCCTCGAGACGGCTGCGGAGATCGCCTCGACCGGTGTCGACTTCCTCTCGGTGGGAGCCCTGACCCACTCCGCCCCGGCCCTGGACCTCAGCCTGGAGCTGGAGAGCCTCTGAGGCCTGCCGTCGTCAACGCGTAGAGCAGAATTCCCGTCGCCACCGAGAGATTGAGGGACTCCACATCCCCGGCCATGGGGATGGCGAGGTATTCGTCGATCTGCGAGCGCGTTTTGGCCCGGAGGCCCTTGGCCTCGGAGCCCATACAGAGCACCCAGCGATCACAGGATTTCCAGCTGGAGAGATCCGAGCCGGAGGCCTCCGCCCCGAGAATCCAGTAGCCCTCTCCGGCCAGATGCCGCAGGCTGTCGGCAGCGACCTTCGAGCGCACCAGCGGGACCCGGTAGAGGTGGCCTGCGGCCGCTTTGGACACGGCCCCTTCTAGCGGCGGGGCGGAGGGCCCGGCGATGATCAGGGCATCGACGGGAAAAGCGGCGGCCGTCCGGATGACGGCTCCGAGATTATGGGGGTCTGAGACGGCATCCAGCAGGAGAATCCGGGAGGGTCGTCCCTCGGCGGGAATACAGGTCTCGAGCGATCGGAATTTCACCGGAGCACAGCGGGCGGCAAAACCGTTATGGGCCACAGCTCCCGCAGCCTCATCGAGCTTTCGGGAGGAGACGAAGTTACAGGGGATTCCCGCGGCGCGGGAGAGTTCGAGGATCCTGGCGCTCCGAGCACTTCGTCGTCCCTCCTGGAGGTAGACGAGATCCACCGGCGCGGAGGATTTCAGAGCGCCTTCGACGGCATGAAAGCCGAAGAGCCAGGAGGACTCACTCATCTCGAGAGCTTCAGACCTCCATGACCTCTTTTTCCTTGGTCTTGATGATCTCAGCTATTTTTTCGGTATAGGCATCGGTCAATTTCTGCACCTGATCCAAGCCGTCGTGCATCTGGTCCTCGGAGATTTCCTTGGCCTTCTCCTTCTTCTTGAAGGCCTCGTTGCCCTCTCGGCGCACCTGTCGGATGGAGTTTCTGGAGTTCTCGGCGATCTCATAGGCCTTCTTGACCAGGTCCTTCCTTCGATCTTCGGTCAACTGAGGGATATGGAGTCGAATGACCTTGCCGTCATTATTCGGGGTCAGTCCGATGTTCGCCTTATGAATGGCGCGTTCGATATCGCCGAGCACCTTCGGCTCCCAGGGAGCGATCATGATGGTGCTGGAATCAGGTACGGAGAGTGAGGCTACCTGGGAGATCGGCGTCGGTGCTCCGTAGTACTCCACCATGACGCCGTCGAGAAGGCTGAGGCTCGCCCGTCCTGTTCGAAGGCGGGAAAGTTCGTGATTGAGGGCGCGCATGGCCGCTTCCATTTTCTCCTCGACTCGTTTCAGTTCTTCTTTCATCTGTCCTCCCCGGGTCCGACTCGGGATCCGATGTCCCGGCCAAGAACCACTTCTCTTAAGATACCAGTCTTTTTGATATTGAATACCTGAATCGGCACATCATTGTCCATACACAGCGAAATCGCCGCTGCGTCCATGACCTTGAGGCCCCTCTTGATGACCTCCTCGTAGCTGAGTCGAGCCAACATGGTTGCCGAGGGGTTTTTGACGGGGTCCGAGGTGTAGATGCCGTCGACCTTGGTCGCCTTGAGGAGGATTTCCGCATTGATTTCATTGGCCCTCAATGCGGCGGCGGAATCCGTGGTGAAGAATGGATTTCCCGTTCCACCGGCGAAAACGACGATCCGGCCCTTTTCGAGATGCCGCACCGCCCGGCGCCGGATAAAGGGCTCCGCGACTTCGGGCATCGAGATGGCCGTGAGCACTCTCGTGTGGACGCCGAGATTTTCCAGGGCCGAGGAGAGTGCGAGGCCGTTGATGATCGTCGAGAGCATACCCATGTGATCCCCGGTGATCCTGTCGATGCCCTGCTCCTCCGCCGAGACACCCCGGATGATATTCCCGCCGCCGACCACAACGGCAGTTTCAACACCCAGCGCATGAACCTGGGCCAGTTCCTTCGCGATTGATCCGACGACCTCCGGCGAAATCCCGAAACTCTGCTCGCCCATCAGCGCCTCGCCTGAGAGCTTGACGAGTATTCTCTTGTACTTTGGCTCTTCTTTCATGTCTTCACCCCGTTCGCCGACATCTTAACAGGACCGGGCGCCGAAGGGGTACACTCGATGGATCAGAAGGAGGTGAAGATGAGCCTTGAGAAGATTGCGGAGGAGCAGCGACCGCGGGAGCGCCTGTTGCGCAACGGCGCCTCCAGCCTCTCGGTGGAAGAACTTCTGGCGGTGCTGATGCGCTCGGGGCCCCGGGGTTCCGACGTCCTGGAACTCTCACGTTCACTGATCGAGAGGGCGGGCTCGCTGGAAAAACTCTCCCGGATGGCGCCTGCCGAGTTGAGGAAAATTCACGGAGTCGGCCCGGCCAAAGCCTGTAGTCTGGCGGCCGCCCTTGAACTGGGGCGGCGCCTGGCTGCGGAGAGCCTCAGCAGCGGCCAGGTTCTCAATCGGCCGGAGGAGAGCGGGGAATTTCTCGTTCAAATCTATCGCGGCCTGCGCCAGGAAATCTTCGGGTGTATCTTTATGGATCGGAGTAACCGGGTTCTGGACCATCAGGAGCTTTTCAGGGGAACACGGGCCGCCGCACCGGTCGATCCCGCTGAGATCTTCCGCCGGGCCCTGCTCGAGGATGCCTCGCGGCTGATCGTTTTTCACAATCACCCGACCGGGCGCCCGGAGCCCAGTGCCGACGATCGTGCCCTGACGCGCCGCCTCTCGGAGGGCGCCAGGCTCGTAGGTCTGGAACTCCTGGATCACCTCATCCTCGCCGGCCCGCGCTGGATCTCCCTCCGCAGCCGCTCGCCCGAGCTTTTCGAGGTGGGGTGATCGGATCTACTGCAGCCGCAGATATGGCGCGATCAGCGGCCCCTTCGGAACCACTGCTTATGCCATCTCCACGCCTTCGCGACGATCCGGCCCGGTGAGAATGTCCACGACCTTTGACCCCGTGCACGGGGCACTTGGTTCCTGCGGCCTCCGGCTTCAGTCTCGCTCCTGTGGAGCTTGACTAATCCCCGATGATCTCGGCAAGCTCCAAATCCACGCCCCCGCGCGGGGGGCGACTTTCTCCAGCCATCCGAATAGCTGAGTGCATATTCTGGTGAATGCGGGCGAGATCCCCGAATTCACGATTTCGGTTAGGCTGATCGGTTCCGGTCATGGGGGCCACAAGCGATCCGACGGCGACTCCATCGACCCGGAAACGCCCCCGTCTTCATAGTGGGGCGTACCAGCGGACGTTTGCCGCCTGGATATTTCTCATGTACTTCGAGACATCAAGGAGTCTCCAACGGTAGTGCTCCGCTTGCAGTTCGTCCCAGTTGTCAATCTCGGCTTGGGATTTCCGACTGGAATACATCCGTTGCGATTGTTCGAGAGGAAAAGCTTCTTCCCGAATATGCTATAGTTATTAGTAAGAGTGGGGTCATGTAGGAGGTCAGAATGCATTGGAAACTTCCCGGAATCGTGGTAGCCATTGTTTTGGTCCTCCTATTTTCCTTTCAGAAAGACGTGTGTGCGCAGGGCCGGATCTCGGGTCTGAAGATCTCAAATGCCTCGGTGGTCGGGACGACCCTGAGTTTTGATGTCACGATGTCAACTGATTCTAATGCGGGACTTCCTGGCATCGGTTTTCTCGGGAATCACTACCACAGCTCATCAGACACATACACGATGTCAAGCCAAACAACTACAAGCCAACATTTTTACCCACACTCCTACCAATGCAACACAACGATCTGGACAACCCACGACACCTGTACCGGAGTATCGCCGACCTCATCGACCTACCCCTGTAATACCAACACATTCACCGATTTCAGCACCTGCACTACAACTACTACAATGACCCTGACCTACACCTACTTCTATTTCCACACAACAAACAAACTCCAGGGGAAGGATCTCCTGAATCCCTCGCTTCCGGCGATCGACTGGGGCGACGGGAACACGCTGGGGCAAACCACCCTGCCTCAGGTCAGCTCCGGGCCGACAAGGGTCTACCGCCGCTCTTTCTCCCACAGCTATGCCTCGACGGGCGCCTACAACGTTCGGGTCGGCGCCTATTCCGGGCGAATCAACAGTACCCTGCCGGGCGGAGGAAATATTCTTACCGTCAATACGCCGGACTCCTTCAAGTACAAGAGTTATTCTTCAACCATTTACAAGTCTAGCGGCAATCCTGTTTCCACTTTGACACACTCATCAACACATACGATCGCCAGCCCGGATCACTTGGCAATCGGTGTGACGACAACGACTTCTCTCGGCGTTCCCGTGAAACTTCAGAGCTTCACGATCGCCGATGCCTCTTCATCTGTGGGACCGATCCATCAGACATCACCTATGGAAAGCATCGGTATGGGCCTGGCCCTGGTGGCTCTTGGCCTGGGTTTCGTCCTGTCAAGAGAGAACAGGCAGTAGCCCCGGATTTTTAAATTCTGAAGAAGATCAAATCCTGAGAGGGACCCGTTCCGGGGTCATTCCTTTCCCGGAATGGACGTCTGCGTGTTTCGCGCCACAGTAGATCACTGGTGAGAAATGCAGAGAAACGCCGGAGCGGCAATACCACCGGCTCGCGTTATGATGGCTGCGGAGGTTGCATGAAACGTCTCTTTGGAATTCTGCTGCTTGTCGTAGGTGCAGCTGGTGTTGTCCTGTTGTCCTTCCATCATCTTTCGAAGACGAAGGACAGAGAGCTGCGTGAAATTCCGAGGCACAGAGGATCCGTGCTCCTGATAACTACCGATACGACACGGCCGGATCACCTCGGTCCCTACGGGGCCACCAACATTCAGACCCCGACGCTGGATCGTCTTGCATCTGAAGGGATCGTCGTCGACCATGCAACAGCCACTGCCCCGATCACCTTGGTGGCCCACTCCAGCATCCATACAGGTCTTTATCCGCCGCAGCATGGGGTCCGTAACAACGGCATTCATCATCTCAGCGCGGATGTCACGACGGCTGCGGAGATTTTCTCCCGGGAGGGCTACAGGACAGCAGCATTTGTTTCGGCGGCCGTTCTCGAGAAGCGTTACGGACTCGACCAGGGCTTTGAAATTTACGACGACGATCTTTCCACCGGTCGGGAACGCCATCCACGAATGGTTCCCGATCGTCCGGCCGATGCAACTGTGAACGCCGTCTCAAAATGGCTCGACGGCATCGGAGATGATGAGAAGATCTTCCTCTGGGTGCATTTCTATGATCCACACGCCGCCTATTCGCCGCCTCCACCCTTCAGAGACCTGTACCGCAACCGACTCTATGACGGTGAAATCGCCTTCATGGATCACGAAATCGGGCGTTTGCTGGACAATCCCCACCTCAAGGCCAGGAGGAATCTCTCGGTTTTTCTAATGGCGGATCACGGGGAAAGCCTGGGAGAGCATGGCGAACAGACCCATGCGGTTCTGGCCTACGATTCCACTCTGCACATTCCCTGGATCATGAGGTTGGCTGGCGGACCGGCGGGTCTCAGACTCGGAAGAAATGTATCGCAGGTGGATTTTCTGCCGACGGCTCTTGATCTCGAGGGAATTTCCCGACCTGTCGGCATGCCGGGCATCTCTCTTCTTCCATGGATCGAAGGCGGGACTGAGTCACCACCGCGGGAAATCTACTCGGAGACGTACCTTCCCTACTACACCTACGGATGGGCTCGTCTCCGGTGCCTGCGCCGGGGGGCGTGGAAGTTCATTCAGGCACCCCATCCCGAACTCTACGATCTCGCCAGGGACCCCCGGGAGCTTTCGAATATTGTTGCTCAGCAAGCCGGAACAACCCACGACCTGGAGCGTGATCTGGCGGAAATGGTGGACGCTCTGGGTGGGGACCGCGAGAACAAGCTCGAGCTGGATGAAGAGAGTCGTGCGAAACTCCAGGCGCTGGGCTACTTGGCCGGGAGCGACATCGGTCGGGCAGGGGATGAATCACGGCCGGATCCCAAAGATGTCATCGGTTTGCACGTCAACCTCGAGAAGGCCCGTGCCTTTCTCCGGGATCGACTTTTCGCCGAAGCGGAAACCAGCTTGCAGAGGGTTCTGGAGAAAGATCCGGGGAACATCGCAGCCCTGACGGAGCTGGCGAATTCGCAAGAGGCCCGGGGACGGAGCGGGGATGCCCTCTCGACACTGTCGCGCGCGCTGCAGAAGGCGCCGGAATCCCTTTCTCTGATGACCTCGATGGCCCGCATCGAGAATGGACGGAAAAAGAGTGATGTGGCCCTTGAGATTCTGGACCGCATACTTGCGAAAGACTCGAACTACCAGCCGGCGTTGATTCTGAAGGCAACAATTCTCTCGAAAAAATCAAGGCGCGGTGAGGCTCGGAAGCTGCTTGAAGATGCACTCGAAGCCAATCCTTCTAATCCCGTCCTCGAAACAAGTATGGCGCGACTGGTGGAGATGCCCCGTGGTGAGCTGGATCAGGCGGAAGAGCGGCTTCGGAGGGCCCTTAAACGGGATCCTTTCCTCGTGCAGGCTTATCGCCTCCTCGGCGATGTGCTCGAACATCGCGGGCGTGCAGCCGAGGCTCTGGAGATCTATCGGGAGGGACTCCGCCGCCAGGTGGATGATCCGGATCTTCATGGAAAATGTGGGATGCTGCTGGCCGAAATGGGAGAGCTTCCCGAGGCGGAATCCCATCTTCGCGAAGCCATCCGTCTCTCTCCCGTCTTCCGCAGCGAATACCACGTGGCGTTGGGAGGGGTTCTCGCCGAACAGGGCCACATGAAGGATGCCCGGCGCGAATACGAGGCTATCCTGAGACAGGATCCGGGAAATCCCGATGCCCGAAACAACCGGGCCATTGCCCTGTATCGGAGTGGGCAGGCAGAGCAGGCCAAATCGGAGTTGGTGGAGTTGATCCGAAAGTTTCCGCACCATGCCGACGGCCTGAATAATCTTGCGGTCATTGCCATCGATTACGCCCAGTGGAAGGAAGCCGAAGCCTTTGCCCGACGCGCCGTACGCTCGGATCCGAGTATGAGCGAAGCCTGGAATAATCTGGGGATAGCCCTGGATGAGCAGAAGAAAGCCGGCGAGGCGGAGCGGGCCTACCGCAAATCCCTGGAGGTAGAGCCGGACTACTGGACAGCCCGACTCAATCTGGCGATCACGCTCAGAAAGGCAGGACGCGTTGAGGAGGCGGCAGAGGAACTTGAGCGGATTCTCACGGAAGGGGAGACTCATCCCGAGGTCTATCTGGAGCTTGGAGACTTGGAATCCGGATCTCTCCACCAGCCTGATCGGGCGAGGGCACATTACAACGCCTTCCTGCGGATTGCGGGGAATCACCCCCGGGCGGAGGAAATCCGTCAGAAGCTTCAGAACATGGGATCTTAGGGCTCGCGCAAAGGTAACTCCGGGCTTTCGTGTCCCATTTTCAGCTTCCCTGTCATGCGACCGGGTCCAGCAAGTCTGCTCTTGTATGGGATTTTTCGTCTCCGTCAGTTCCTTTCTTCAGGCTCTCAAGGGTCGCAGAGGGCTAGCCCTTGCAAAGGAAGTGGCCGACCATATTCGTAAGCAGGTCGATTCAGATTGCGACGCCTCCTTTGATCCCTTGGCCCAGCATCAGGTGTTGGATGGTTTTTACCTTTATGCCTCTGATGGCCACTACGAAGAGGCCGCTGCACACGCAAAACCTGTTCGCGGTCAGAAGTACGCTCCCGCTCCTATTCCGGCTCCGGCCCCGGCGCCAGACCTGACATGGGGTAAATCTCGTAGTGATTGGCCTGATAATCTCCAGAAAACCAAAATTCACGGCGATGCTCTGGGGTGATGGCGATTCTACTTCTCTCGGAACTTATTCAGAAATAGGTCGTTGTGCAGAGCGAAAAGAATTCAGAATCCTTCTCCCGACTGGAGGCAGTGCTACGATAGGGAAAGGTGTATTGATGAAAGTTCCGATACTGCTCTTCGTGGCGCTCTGTCTTTTCCTGCCTGCTCCATGCCCGGCGCAGGGCGGTCATTTCCCCGAATGGTGCTTCAAGATGAAGCTGTGGCCCTTTGATATCCTCGAGCCGGAGATGAGCGAGGTTGAGATCAATGGGCGCCTTGATGATGCCGTGGCAGCCTCGGCTGATACCACCATCGTCTACATCGAGGAAGAGCACATGTACGGCACTTTTGTCGACGAAGCAGGTTTTGAACAGATTCAGCAGCTGCTGCGCTATCTCTGCGATGGCGCCCACTCCCGGGGTCTGCGGGTCATCGTCTATGTCAACGGCCTCGAGGTGATGACCCGGGATGCGGTCGACCCTGAGACCTGTGCTCCCCGGTCTACCGTGACGATGTTCTCCGAACACCCCGACTGGGTGCAGCTGGATCTCGAAGGGAAGCCCATCGTCTTCAGCTGTATCGATGAGGAGTGGCTGACTCCCGATATGGAGGATACCTGGATCAGTCCCTTTTCTCCCTACCGGGATCTCTTCAAGAGTCGAATCGCCTCGATCGGCGAGGCGGGGGCCGACGCCGTCTACATCGATGCCACCTTCATGCCGGGCCTGCAGCTGGATGAGGAAAATCCAGTCTGGGGAAGCATCGACGCGGCATCGGCCGCCGCCTTTTTCCAATCGACCGGCTTTTCTGTTCCGGGAGCAGCGGACTGGGAGAATCCTGCGTGGCGAAGCTGGCTGCAGTGGCGGCATGAGGCGATTCGGGCGTATCTCGCAGAACTCGCAGACGCCGCATGGGATGCCGGCATGGCGCCCTTCTGGGAATCTTCCACCAACGACACCGATACCACCACCCTGCTGGGGAACGAAACGGCGATCACCAGCCTCAACCCCATGGGTTTTTCGCCGGAGATCGAGCCCGAGGGGGATCTCATCGCGGCCTTCCGCATGATGGAATCCGCCCGTGACTTTGCGCCGGAGCATCCCCTGATCTACCTGGGCTGGCCTCTCAGTCGGGCCGAAGCCGAAGAGCAGCTGGCCGTCGCCCTCAGTTTCTCCGGAAATCTCTACCCGACGGCGGATGCCCCCTATCCCCCGGAGGCCTATGCTTTCGCCGAGTCGATCCGCACGGAGATCCTTGATCAGAGGAAGCCGTATTGGGGAAAGACAGCCCTGATCTACTCCACCCGGAATAAGGACTGGAGCTACCCGGACTCGAGACATTTCGAGAGTTATGATGAGGCCTTCCGAGATCTGGCGGCAGCCCATATTCCCTTCAGGATCCTGGTCCTCGAAGAGATCGGGGCTGATGATCTGCGGAATTTCGACACGCTCATTCTGCCGGGCGTCATTTCGATCTCAGACGGGGAATTCGCTCTTTTAGACGAGAAGAAGATTCTGGCCCGCGATGAGGTCGGAACGCGGGATGAAAACTGGGAGCTAAGGTCTTCCCCCCTGGGTTGGAGCCATCCCCTGAATGGGAATATTGAGGATCTCGAAACCGGATTGCCATTTGAAATCGACGCTCCGTCGACCCTTCTCCTCTCTTTTTTCGAGGATGGGGCCGGGGGGTGGATTCTCTTCGCCCTGCCGACGGGCAGCCGGGGCGGCGTTCTGGAATTCAGCGCTGAGAAATTGCTCAATCTCAGATTCTTCCGGCCGGATGCGGAGCTTGAGGAGTTCAGCGGAAAGACGATCGCGACGCCGACTCTCAGCGGGCTGGGAGTCTGCCATCTGTACTTTGAGGACGCCGGCCCCCGTCGTGCGGATGGACGAGCCGGAGACCGGCCCTGAAGCTGGTCTCGGAAACGGAGACCGGGCCCGGAGCCGGGTCCCGCTCCGGCTCCGGTTCTCTGCTTTGGCTCCTGTTCCCCGGCAATCGGGCCCGGGGCTTGCTTTTCGGCCGATCAGGGAGGAAACTGGTACCCTGATTCAGCTCATGCTGGGACTCGTTTGACGTGAATCTCTAAGGGAGGATTTCATGAATCGTATTTCGACCATCATCGTCGTTTTTATACTGCTGCTCGCCACCCTGGTACTGCCGGCCTCGGGGGCTTCATTAACGCTTAATGCCGTCACCTTTCCCGAAGCAAAAACAACGAAGCTCGGTTTCAGGACTTTCAGGGGCGCAACGGGCTATGCCTCGACATCCAAAGTGGAGTACCGGGAGGGCCAGGCCGGAATCGAAATTCGTTTCGACGGGATGAAACCGGCGGTGCTCTTCGGTGGAGACGTGACCTGTTACGTTGTCTGGGCGGTCTCTCGCGACGGGAGCTATGAGAATCTGGGTGAACTCTGGATGCCCGAGAGCAAGGGGAAAGCCGAGTTCTCAACGGGAAGAAAGAGCTTCGCGATCCTGGTGACCGCCGAATCCTATGCCCTCGTCGACCGACCTTCGGAACTCGTCGTGATGTCCAACCTGGCCGCTGAATCCAAGAAGGCGCCGACCGATGCTTTTGAGTTCTCGGGCCTGGGAGAGGCGCCGGAGCACAAGCTGGACTCGATCGCGGACATTGCCTGGGATTCCACCAGGGCCCTGGATCTGATGCAGGCGGAAAAGGCCTATGAGCTGGCTCGCCGTTCAGGGGCCGAGACCTATGCATCAAAGATGCTGCACAAGGCACAGATTGCCCTTGGTCAGGCGAAGACCCTGGCCTCGCGAACAAAATCCCGGCTGGATTACAGTCGGCGCGCAATAAGCCTTTCCGGGGAGTCGATTCAAATCAGCCTGAGACGGAAAGAGGCCGAAAAGCTCGAAAAACAGATTGCAGAGCGTCGCCGGGAAATGAAGGAGCTTGAGCTTCGGGCACAGCAGGCTGAAGAACAATCCTCCGCCGCACGTGTGAGCCTCGAAGAGGCGAAAAGAGGTCTTGAGGAGGCCAGGAGGCAGCAGGAAATGGCTCAGGCCTCGGTTGAGCAGACACAGGCGGCGCTTGAGACGGCCACAAGGGAGAAGGAGGCCATGGAGGCGCAGAAGCTGGCTCTGGAACAGCAGAAGAGCGAGCTGGAAGCGCAGAAAGAAGCCGTCGAGCAGGAAAAGGCGGGGATTCTTTCCTCCCTCGAGGGACTCCGGGCTGAGCGCGACCAGCTCTCACAACGACTGGAGGGCGCTCTCTCAAAGGTGGCGGAGACCAGGGACTCCGCGCGTGGTCTGATCGTCAACCTGCCCGACATTCTCTTTGACCTCAACGAGGCCGGTCTCAAGCCGGATACCAGGATCGTCATCGCGAAACTGGCCGGCATTCTTCTGATGATGCCCGAGCTGCAGATTCGCGTGGAGGGACATACGGATTCGACCGGGAGCGAGGAATACAACCTCAAGCTGTCGGAGAAAAGAGCGGAATCCGTCAGCAGCTTCCTCGAAGCTCAGGGTATTGATGCTTCAAGGCTGGTCGCGGCGGGATATGGGAAGTCCCGGCCGGTGGCCGACAACGGGACGGCCGAGGGACGACGGAAGAACCGACGGGTTGAGATCGTCATCGCCCGGGGGCCAGGGGATATCGGGAAGGAGGAACATAATGACTGAGGGAAGAATTTCAACCGGAACGCCGGGTCTCGACACGGTGCTCGGAGGAGGCTTTCTCGTGCACAGCAGTACTCTCCTCGTGGGCAAAGCGGGGACCGGCAAGACGATTCTCTCCCTCGGCTGGCTCCTGGACGGCGCCGAGGCCGGTGAGGCTTGTCTTTACGTCAGCCTGGTGGAACCCGCCGAAGTGGTGGCCCATCATGTGGCCGGCTTTGGTTGGAGCCTCGACCCGATCCGGATACTCGATCTTGTGCCGCGGGGCACGCCGCCGGAGCCGGAACTTGACGAGTACCATGTCTTCCCACCCGAGGACGTGGAAAAGGCCGGCGAGTGGGTGGCAATCGTGAGGGCGGTTGCCGAGCACAAGCCCGGGCGGGTTGTGATCGACTCCGTCACGCACCTGGCGAGCCTTGCCACCGATCCCTATCAGTTTCGAAAGCGGCTCCTGCTTCTCCTGCGTTTCCTCGATGAGCGCGGCTGTACGGCGCTCCTGCTCGCGGATCCGGGTCTGGCGAGTGCGGAGCCCTTCTTCGAGATCGTCGTGGATTCCGTCATTCGACTGAGCCGCGAGGTCACGACAGGACGGGTGATCACTGTAAGGGCGGTGGAGGTGGAAAAGTTGCGCGGCTCCGCCTTCCTCTCCGGCCGTCATCCTGTGCGCATCGGCGCCAGGGGACTTGAGGTCTTCCCCCACATCACCGAGTCGCCCGAACCGGACGCGATCGGGACCTCGACCCTGGGCACCGGGATCACCGCCCTCGACGAGCTTCTTGGTGGTGGAGTGGAGAGCGGGACGGCGACGCTGATCTCGGGCCCGGCGGGGGTGGGGAAAAGCACTCTTGCGATGAATTTTGCGACCGCCGGAATCGCAGCGGGCATGGGCGCGCTCTATCTCAGTTTCGAGGAGAGTGTTGCCTCCCATCTCATGCGGGCAAGCGGCTTCGGGAATCCGGTGGCGGCGGAGGTGGAACAGGGCCGCCTGGACTTGCGACACATCAACCCGATGCAACTGTACCCGGACGAGCTGCTGGCGCTGATTCGAGACGCGGTGGAGAGGGAGGGTCGCTCGCTGGTGCTTCTCGACAGCATGCGTGGCTACGCCCTCGCGATGGAGCAGTTCGGCAATCTCACGGCCCATATCCACAACCTGGTGGCCTACTGCCGCGGGAAGGGCGTGAGCTGTATCCTCGTGAACGAGGTGGAGTACATTACCGGCAACCTCCGTCTGAGCGAGTTGGGGATCAGCTACATCGCCGACAACGCCCTACTCCTGCGCTACGCGGAGCTGGATGGGCGCGTTGTCCGGGTTGTGACCTGCCTCAAGAAGCGTCTGAGCGCCAGTCGGCCCGATTTATGCGAGTTGATCATCGGTGCAGAGGGCATTGAGGTCGGTCCCCGGCTCGAAGGGATGACCGGCCTGCTGACAGGATCGCCGTCGAGGATCGAATGACCGAGGTCGGGGCTGAGTCCGCGGAGGCAGCTCGTGCGGTCGCACTCCTCTATCGACAGGGAGTGGACCGCGACATGCTCGAAGGCTTCCTTGCCGATCTGGGTTTTGAGATTCTCGGGGGATGGCCGGACGCCGGTGGGCGAGGCCGGCTGAGGCCGGTCTCGCTGTTTATCTGCGACGAGGTGGAGGGGGAGCGCCGCCTTGAGGAGCTGTTGCGCCTTCGCCGGGATGCTGAGGGTGTGGTGACTCCGGTCCTGGTTCTCGCCGGGAGCGAGAGCGCGGCACTGAGACTCCTGCACGCCGGTTTCGACGATGCCCTTGTGCATCCGGTGCGCAAGGCGGTCCTGGAGGCCCGGGTGCTAAGCCTGACGCGGCTCCACGAGACCTCGCTGGCTTCAGTTCGCCGAGACCAGAACCTTAAAGTACTGCTGGATGCGATGGTCGGCCGGGAACTGCGGATGGCGGAGCTGAAGAAAGTGATCAGGAGCCTCAGGGAGCAACTTCTGGCCGCCGGAATCCAGCCGGCTGCCAACGACCCGCTTCTGGAAGACCCCGGCGAAAGATAGTCGCGTGAGGGGGCGTCGGCCTGCGACAGCGCGTGACTGATTTCCTCCCGCTCCCCTCTTTCGCGGCAGGCCGATTTTTTCTGGTACCGGGTGGCTCCGGGAATGATCGGAGAGGTCAAGGGAGGGATGACGGTCGGCTGAGCCGAGCCCTCATGAGCTGATCCGCCCCGCTCAGGAAAGGGTTGGGCTACACTGCGGCCATGAGTAGACTTCTTCGATCATTGGCTTTCATCCTGCTCTTCGTTATCCTCGCAGCCTCCCTCGTATTCATTGCTGCGGGGGTGGTTTTTCAGGCCGGCGTCGCGGTCGTAAACGGCGGGCTTGAGATTTGCGGCCTTGCTCACCCGGTTTCGGTCTCCAGGGATGAGGACGGGCTGGCTCATCTTGAGGCTGAGGATACGATGGACCTCTACCGGGCCGAGGGTTTCGTTCATGCCCAGGAGCGTTTCTTTCAGATGGACCTCGCCCGGCGCCGGGCCGCGGGGAGAATGGCGGAGATCTTCGGGAAACGGGCTCTCTCGTGGGATCGGAGGATCCGCGCCCACAGGCTCGAGCGGGTCGCCCGGGAGGCCGTCGCGGCCTTGGATACCGAAGAGCGGACAGCGCTCGAGGCCTACGCTGAAGGGGTCAATGCCGGTCTCGAGGCGCTCCCGGGCCGACCATTCGAATATGTTTTTCTCGGTCTCAAGCCGGAGGAATGGAAGCCCGAAGATTCAGCCCTCGTCAGCCT
>JANTFG010000067.1 GCA_024763555.1 Thermoanaerobaculales bacterium | reverse complement strand
CCGCAGAGGAGGTGGATCGGGGTCCAAGTGTCGCCCAGATCGTCTGATCGGGAAAAAAAGATATCAAAGTCGCTGCCGAAATCCGTTGCATCCCAGGTCGATCGCCAGAGACAGACGAAGTTCCCATCTGAGTAGATAATCTCCGGCCCCCGGTCATCCTCGACCGCCGAATCGGTGGTCGCCGAGCTGTTGAGTGTGGCCGGCGCCGTCCAGTCGCTCGGGCTTTTCCTGACGGAATACAAGATGTCATCGTCCACGCCTGCCGTTCCACCGAGATCTTCGTTTGATTCCCAGACGGCGATACAGTCGCCTGGCCCTTCACAGACAATTCGGACATTGTGATCGTCACCACTGTCACTCGCGGCATTGCTGTTGAGAAAAGCGGGGTCCGTAGCCTTGAAATCCGGGGCTGCCCCGGAACCCTTGAGGCTCATGGTGGACCAGAAGAGATCGAGGTCGCTCCCTGCCCCGTTCAGATTCTCATGGGATTCCCAGACGATCATGAGGTAACCGGGATTCAAGGAGTTATTCAGGGCCGCCTGTGGGAGAACGTCATCACCGCTGTCGGTCGCCGCATTGGTATTGACCGGCGCCGGATCGCTCCATGTGCCGAAGGAATACATCGAGTAGAAGATATCGTAATCGGTCCCTGTCGAGCCGCCGTCACAGGGTAGATCCTCGTTGGAGTCCCAGACGGCGACCGCTCTGGTCCTCCCCTCCGGATCCCGCCACATTACGACCTGGGGATAGCGGTCCGCTCCGCTGTCCGTCGTGGCATCCGTGTTGAGAAGACGCGGGTGTTCCGGCGGCCCGAAGGGGTACTCGGTCGCCGAAAGATCGGAGTTGATCATCAGAAGGGCCAGGCCCATGCCGGCCGCTGCCAGTGACATCCTTGCGAATTTTCTCTTCATCTTCCCTCTCCTTGAGCTGTTGATGTTTTTCATGAAAGCCCTGCCCGAAATTCCGGGGTGGGGCAGGAAACTGCTGCCATCTCCTCCGTGTCCCCTGTCTCGTCTGGGGCGTACGGGAGGCGTTTTCTTTCCGGCAGGTCCGACTGGACGGAGCTGCCGGGTACGGCGTCCCTTTCGACAAGCACAAGGACCTCAAAGGCGCCTGAATTGGAGTACTTCTCCTTGAAGCTGCAGTCGTTGATACCGAGGAAGAGGCGACCCTTTTTGCCGGAGAAGGTCAGCCGCCGTCCTACCAGGAAGACGGAATTCCCGACCCTGGCAATCAGGGCGGCGTGATTGATCTCCCGCATCGGATCCCTGCAACACTTGAAGTCGCCCGGCCAGCTCTCGGGATAGTCCCGGAAAGCCCAGCCCTCGGCATGTACGCAGGAAGCGCGTTCTCCGTTGCTGAAACAGACTCTGGACTCGGAGGCGCTCAGGCTCACCCGATCCCTTGGTCCGAGGCTGATCCCGGTATCGACCCACGCCGTGTCTCCGGGAATGTGGATCGCGGTCTCCTCCTTCATCGGAGATCTGAGGCTCTTCCGAGCCGCCGCGAGACTCGGCATCAGGAAGATCGAAATCATCAGGGCGCCGGCCAGGACCTCGTGCAGCGGCCCGAGTTTCCCGGCGACCTGCTTGAAGGATGATCTTCCAGCGCGCATTTCACCTCCGCGACAGGCGGCGACAAACTCATCCGCCCACAATAACTGTGAACCCGGACACGCACGAAGTCAATCCTCAAAGCGTTGAAATAACGGAGTTTTGATACTTTCTTGACACAGATTTGATATTGTCTTGGAACACTCGAGATGAGCTGTGGGCTGAGCCCGGGCTGAGTGCCGAAATGTTCCAAGACCGCGAATCACCCCAAGGCTGTGGGGAGCCCTTACAATGGTGTGGGGGTTTGAGATGGCGGAGTTGTTTTTCGGGGAATTTCGTTTTGATACGCGGAGACTGGAACTGGAGGGGCCCGACGGACCGCTGGAGACACGACCCAAGACCCTTCAGGTCCTGACCTACCTCATCAGTTGTCGGAACCGTTTCGTGTCGAAGGACGAACTGATGTCCGAGCTGTGGCCCGATGTTCGGGTGACGGGCGCCTCGGTGACCCAGTGCATCTCGGAGCTTCGGGGGCTGCTGGATGACTCCGCTCGTGAACCGCGTTACATTGAAACCCGAGTCAAGAACGGTTATCGTTTCGTCGCAACCCTATATCACAAGCCCACGGAAGTCATGGAGCCCCTGCCGCCCCCTCCCGAGACGACGACGGAAAGGAAGCCACTCCGGAGAAAACGGAGAGCTTTCCGGCTATCCGGGGCCGTGCTGGCCGTGCTGGCCTTGGTGGGCAGCGCCTATATCCTCAGTCGGAAAAAGGCGCCCGAAGTGCTTCCCGTGGTTGTGTCTTCCGTCACAACCGGTAGCTTGGATGAGTCGACCTCTTCCTTCGCCGAGGCCCTCGGCCGGGATCTCAGGAGGGAACTCGCGGAAATTGAGGGGATTTCAACAGCCGAGGGCGACCAACAGAAGTCGAAGCACCTCTCGGTGGAGATGAGCACGCGAAGACTGCCCTCCGGGAGGCAGGAAGTCGTGGCCGTACTCCGACGCTTTCCCGAAGGGCGGGAAATCTGGGGATGGACCTGGGTGCTTCCGGCCGCACAAGACGGAGTTGATCTGGAAACCAGGGAAATTGTTGCACGGATCGGGGATGCTGTACGCAGGAGATGAGTCGTCGGGCTGCATCGACTCAACCGGCTTATTTACCATTCCGGATCGTGAAGGATGCAGATGCGGTCGCTTCGCCGCGTCGCGGTTGCCACGATCTTCCAGTCCGGTCCCCAGTCAAACCACCCGGTCAGGCTCGCCGGGAAGGAGAGGGCCGTCAGTCGAAGTGGTCGGCTATCGTCGTCTTTTTCAACCGGTAGCGCCCAGATATCCGCTCCCGATCCCTTCCGGGGCTGATCGAAAGCCACCCAGCGACCATCGGGAGAAAAGCGCGGTTTGCCGCCGGCCCATCGGTCCATGATGATCGGGTATTCCCAGATCGTCTTGAGAGAATCGACAGATGAACTCAGCCGTGCCATTCTCAGACGCGCTGAGGCGCCATAGGCGCCGACGAGATAGGCGACAAAATGACCGTCGGAAGAGATGGCGGGATTGGCGGCGCCGTCCATCCCAAGTCTTGTGACCTTCCCGCTTGCCGGCGTCAACGCATAGAGATCCTCCGGGCCTTCCCTGTCGGAAACAAAGAGGATGTGACGACCGTCCGGATGAAAAACCGGCTGAAAGTTATTCCCGCAATTCCGCGTCAACTGCTCCGGCGCTCCCCCATCGGCATCGACGAGCCAGAGGTCACTGCGATCTCCGACAAGGCAGGCGCAGACCGCTCGAGTACCATCAGGAGACCAGGCCGGGTTGTACTGGAGCCGATTGATCCCGAAGAGCGGACGGACCTTGTTTGTGACTCTGTTCAGAAGATCAACCGTCCCGACCGGCGAATGAAAGAGAATCCGCTGTGGATCGGGGCTGACGCGAGGTTGCGAGGCGCCGCGGGTGCCGGCGAGAATACTGATGCTCGAACTCGGCGGTCCCTCACCCGGTTGGACATCGATCTCGACCAGCTCCCGATCGATTTCCGTGAGTTGGAAGCTGAGCAGACGCCCGGTTTTGTCGAGAGAGGGGTGAGATGTCTTCCCCGGTCCCGAGTAGATGGCCCGGCGAGGTCCGCCGTCTAAGGAGTTCATGATGAGGGCTGCACCACTCCGAGCTTCGGTTCGAACCGACCAGACGACCGCATTGCGTGCCCTGTTCAGAGCAGCTCCCGGGGTGGCCACCCCGGCGACCTCCCCCACGGAACTCATGGCGCCGTCATCCAGGCTGATTCGCAGGAGCCTGGAGAGACCGATGCCGTCCGTCATGACCAGGATGGCGCTGCGGGCTTCGGGACCGAAGAGAACCGAGATCGGAGTCAGGGAGGCCCTGAAGGTATGGAGAGATCGCTTGAGAGTTCCGTCCCGGTGGAGGATGACGAGGCGTTTGTTCTCGTCATCAAGCTCCTGAAGGGCCAGAATTCGTGCCCCGTCGGGAGAAATGGCCGCCAGGGCCCCTGGAGCAATCTTCCTCGGGAGTTCACCATCAAGCGTCACCTCCCACAACCATGAACCGCCCTTCCTGCAGCCGGCTGCAAAGAGGACGCTCCGACCGTCCGGGAAGATACTGAGTTCTCCGATGGGCTCCTGGTTTTTCCAGACGACGTGGGGACGCCCGGAATCCAGCGGCACCTCAACGATTTCCCGGTCATTTTCACTCCGATAGATCAGTGCCGAGCCGTCCGGCAGCAGAACCGGACAGCTCCCGTTGACCTGAAGACCTTCCATGTGTTTCCAGGCAACCGGGTTGGTTCTGTGCCCGGCCATCCATCGCCGAAGGCCCCAGCCTGAAGCGCCGAGAATCATCAGAAGACTCAGTGCTCCCGCCGCCGCGGCCCGCAGCTTTTCCCCTCGTCCTGTTTTGTCAGTCTCCAGGGCATCCTTCAGGACCGAAGCATCCGCCGGTCTGAGGGCCGGATTCTCCTGGAGACAGCGATCGGCCAGGCGCCGAAGACCCGCCTTTTGCCTCCTTCTCCCGGGCTCCCTGTTCGAGCCTTCGAGGACCTCGTGCAGGATCGCGCCAAAGGAGTACACATCGGAGGCAGCTGAGGGCCTGTTGCCCGCAGATACCTCCGGTGCGGCATAGGCGGCGGTGGCACTGGATCGTGGATCTTCATCGAAGGCGGCGGCCATCGGCGCCGGATCGAGAATCCTGACCCGCCCGCGGGCGTCGATCATGAGGTTGGCCGGGCTGAGGTCTCCATGCACCCCGCCGGCGGAGTGGGCGGCGGCCAGCGCCTCCGCGAGTTCTGAAAAGAAGGGCTGGATCTCCCCGGTTTTCAACGGCCCCCGGGCCAGTCTCTCGGCCAGGGTCATGCCGTCGACCCATTCCATCACCAGGGCGGAGCCCTCTTCGCAGGGAAATACTTCATAGATCGTGACGAAGGCGGGATGCTCCAGACGCACACTGCGGCGGCCCTCTCGTTCAAGGCCCCGCCAGCCCCACTGACCGGGAGCGATTCCGCGACGGAGAATCTTCAGGGCCACCGTTCGACCCAGCACCGGATCCCGTGCCTCGTAGACCGTCGCATGACCTCCTACGGCTGCCAGCCGTTCGACGACATATCCGTGGAGCTTATGGCCGGGGCTGAGGAAGTGCTCGTTCTGCGCCGCGACGAAGTCAGACTCTTCCACAAATCGAGCGTATCACAGCGGGTGGTCCGACGGCGGGGTAGTTTTCGCGATATGAAAAGAAGGCATGAAAAAACCGGCCCGTGGCTGCGGGCCGGTCGAAATCAACAAAATCAAATTCTACTCGATGCTGAAGGACTGGAGTTCGACGGGGACGGTTTCGTCGGTGACGACAACATCATCGACAATCAGATAGAACTCGTCCGCCGCACTGTGGCCGTGGAAACCGATGTAATAGCTCCCGGTCGTCGGAACGGTAAAGGCGGTGCTTGACGCCGAGCATGTGGTGTTGGTGATTCCGGGCAGATCGACGAGCTGAGTCGTCTGGCCCGCAGCGGTTGCGCTCGTCCCGATGAAGACCGTCAAGTTTTCGGGATAGCTGCCGCCGCCCACACGGTAGTTGAAAGCCAGAGTGTAGTTGTGGCTGGAATCCAGGGCAAGCACCGGGGTGAAGAGCCAGTCGTCCATCGCCTCAGAGCTATTCCAGCGGACACGGACACCCTGCGTTCCCGAACATGCGTAGGAGCTGCTATCAAAACTTTCCCATGTATAGGCATCAGCGTTGGTATTATCCACCGACCATCCGGTCGGAAGGGCGTTGACCGTCACGGAATCAAAATTTTCGTTGATGAGATCGACCTGCGCAGAAGCAGTGCTTGCCAGAGCAAAAATACAGAAACTCAGAACCAGGGTTATGCTGAATACTTTTTTCATCTTCCTTCTCCTTCAAGATAGATTCTCAAGTCAATCGAGGCCGAAGCCGTGGATGATTTTCCCTGTCTCACGCAGGCCTTCTGGGAGGGGGCGTCGGAGGCCGGGGCGGGAAATTCGCCGTTGACTGTCGCTTCCAGGCCCGAGTCAGCCTTCCAGCGTCGGGAATTTCAGTCCTTTCTGCAGGAGGAAGGGCGAAACCGATGCCGCCGCTTGAGATTCCGGCCTCATGGCCGGCTTCAAGATTTCCGGGAAGGCAATCGATGATGCCGAGCGTCGTCTCCGTCCCATCGGCATTGATCAGGCAGAGGCGGAATCGGATCAGCTCTCCACCAAGCTCGCGGCGGTCGATAAACTGAAAGCTCTCGATTCCGGGATCATCGGCACGCTGCTCATCGAGCAGCCTGGGGCCGGAGGCGTCGATACGGTAGAGGCGGAAGCGAGCCGGCGCCTGGAAGATCCTGGCCTGCCAGGAGATCTTCAGCTCGGATTTTTCCGCAAACATGAGGCCTTGGGGAGCGGAGGAAAGGCAGAGCGCGGGCACGGAAATACCGCAGAACAACAGCCCCGCCAGGATCATCCCCCCGAGTTTCCCCACTCCTTCTCTCATACTGCAGTTGAGAATAGTCCGGATCCCGATTGGAGTCAAGATGAAAGCGGGTCGAGGGTGTTGCGCTGTACCTTGGTTGTCTCGGGTCCGTTATGGAGCGCGGACTTTAGTCCGCATTCTCAAAACTGTTGATGCAACCGATGTTACATTGATGCGGACTGAAGTTCGCGCTCCCAAAGTTCAGTGACTTCTTTGTGTTCGGCACGTGATTCTTGGGGTGAAGTACCTTTTGACTCAGCCGTAGCCTATTGTAAACAAATAATTTGTAGGCAGCGCAACAAGCTCGAGTCCCGCAAAGGGAGAGAATGACAAGAGCCCAGGTCCCGGCGCCAGATCCCGCGGGATCGCCTGCCGGGATTTCGCGGATGAGGAAGCAAACGCCGCCGCAGGCCGGGATGCAGCGGCGACCGATTGCAACGGTATTTTGGAAACGCTCTGCAAGGACCTCGGCGCCGCTGAGGGCGCCGAGGTCTGATTCTTCCGGACGGGAGGAGTCTATCTGTCTGCGGACTCCTGCATCTGCCGGTACATGGCCGGGAAATCGGCGGCGATGATGCTCTTCTCCGGGGGCTGATTCCAAAGCTCCGGATGGATGAAATGACCGATCTCGCGCTCAGTCTTCTCCTGGACGACCGGAATCCGGTGGGCCTCGGCCCAGCGATCATGGCGGATGCCCGTCACCTGCCACGAGACCTTCGTATTCGGCTTGTTTGTCCTGATCGTGAAACGATTCTCCTGGATTTCCTCGGCAACTATGGCCTGGGCGAAACTGCCGATGACCGTCAGCTGATAGCGGAAGTCCTCGTTTAAGGCCTCGAACCATTCGGGCAGCTCGACGATTGCGAATCCCCGCTCGTCGGTCGTGATATTTCCATCGTAGATGTTCTTCATGTCCGGCGACTCCACGAAGGAGTGGTAGAGGAACTTCGTCTCCGGTTGCAGGGGATGATCGATTTTGAAGGAGCCGCCGCTTTTCGAGAGATTTCCCTGGACACCGAGATTCCCGGTAAACAGCCCGGCGTAGCCGCCCTCCTGATTGATACCGCCGACACCGATGCCATAGGCCGCATAGGCATGACCCAGAACGCCGTTTCCTCCGGTTGCCCGACCCTGGACGCCGTTTCCATCGGTGTTGTATCCGAAGACGCCGTCGCTGTCGGAACCGCCCCCTGCCGCCCAGCCATACACGCCGGTGCCGCTCGAGGAGTTGGTTTTGCCGAAAACACCGGTCGAATTACCCTCGCCATACACTCCATTGTGGCCCGAGGTCGCATAGACGCCGTCCGTCTGGCTTCCAGGCGCCGAGGCCCTGATCGCATGGTTTCCGTTGGATGTCGCCGAAATGGCATAGTTGGAACTCGATCGGGCATCAATGCTGATCCCATCGGTGGAATTGGTCCACAGGGCCGTGTCCGACTGTGAAACAAGAGTCATGGCCCGACCCCCGCCGCTGTTGGCCAGGTAAAAGGCATCGGTGTTGGCGCCGGTCGAAACGGATCCGGCATAGGGAAGACTGAATCCCGAGACATCCGTCCAGACAAGATTGCTCCCGTCGGTTCCGAGCACCTGGCCGTTGGAGCCTCCGTAGGCGGAAAGTTTGTCCTGGGTGACGACGTGGCCGCCGATGTTTGCGGTCAGCACCTGGCTGGTTCCGATCTTGTTGGTGGTCACGGCGCCTTCGGCGATCTTGGCGGAAGTGATCCCCTGGTCGGCAACGGAGAGTGTGACATCGCCGGTCGTACCGCCTCCTGTCAGACCTTCACCAGCCGTCACGGCCGTGATGTCTCCGTCACCGCTGCCGGATGGAGGATCCTGCCAGGCGACGCCGCTGCCGGTCGAAGTGAGGATCTGCCCGCTTGAGGATCCCGCAGGACTGATCTTCGGCGTCGTGACGGCCTGGGCGGCGATCTTGCCGCTGCCGACGGCGCCATCGGCGATCTTCGATGCGCTGACTCCGCCGTCCGCGATCCCCAGGCTGACATCCCCGGAATCGCCCCCGCCTTCGAGGCCTGCCGTCGCGTAGACAGCGGTGATGTCACCCTCGCCCCCAGTCGCCTGCTCCAGAGGGAACTCCATCTCGAGGGTGGAAGGATCCTGGGAGATCGTGCCGTTTGCGACGTTGGAGGCAAGCCCGAGGATCTTTCCGGATCCGGAGATAACCTTGATATAGAGGCGACCGCCATCAACGCTGAGATCGGACTGGAGATCGTCGAGCCCGAGTTGACGCGCCTCCCAGGGCCCAAGCTGGTAGTGCTTGTTTGCGAGTACAGTCCCATCTCCATCCCGGAGGACGACTTTGGCCTCGGCACTGTTGCCGGAGCATTCGAGCAGGGCGAAATTACAGCGAAAACTCCCGTCCGGAGGCTGAGTGATCCCTGAAATCGATGTCGATTCGTTGAGACCCAGGCCGAGTTCGACCGGCATGGCCGCCATGAACTGACCCTGGGACTCCTTGATTCCATCCGCCGTCAGATTATAGATGCGTGCCGAGACGGCGATCCCCAGATTGCTCTCAAATCGCAGGGCGCCCGCGGCCTGCTGCATTCCGAAAAGGTCGAGAAAAATGTCCTCGAGAGTCAGTGTTTCCCGGGCTTGGAGGGTGAGGCTCTGAAGCATCGGGTTCGGATTGCTCTGGTTTCTCGGGAGATAGGCGACGGTGATCTGGGCCTCATCCGTTCGGGAAAGATTGTGGATCCAGACTTTGGTATACCACTGGGATCCCTGGGCGCCCGCTGTTCTCGCCGTAGAAACGAGATAAAGCTCAGTACCCGGGACTCCGGCCGTGGCCGGGAGAGTACCCAGCACTCCGCAGATGACGATGATGCTGATGATGAGTTTCTTGATCATGGTGATTTCTCCTCTCACCATGGTCCACGGATTTTTTCAGAATATGGGGACATCCGGTCTCAGAAATTCTCAGGACGGCGACTTCGAGGCCGGTTTTTTGGCGCCTTCAGCCGCCCTCTCGGCGATCTCGCGATAATGGCGCTCGATCGTGGCGTGGAGGGAATCCGAGGGATCCAGATCCCTCGCTGCCAGCCCTCGGGCCTCCTCGAGCATCGCAAGAGCCTCCGTACTCCTGTTTTCGGCGTCGAGTACCCTGCCGAGATTGCAGAGACCCAGGCAGAGATTTGCTGCCGAGGGCTGCTCCCGGCTCCGCTCCCGGGCCAGGCTCTCACGCAGCATCGCTTCGGCGGCCCTGAGATCGCCTTCGGCAAGACAAATCATGCCGATATTCGACAGGGCCGTTGAGATATTCGGGTGATCCTCCGGCAGTGTCTTCTTCCAGATCGCAAGGGCTTCCACCAGGTGTTCCCGCGCCTCTTTGAAGCGGCCCAAGGAGTAGTATCGCTTTCCCAGGTTATTGAGCTGGACAGCGACATCGGCGTGATCCGGGCCGTAATAGCTCCTGCTGATTTCCAGGGCTCTTTCGGCCAGGGGGAGAGATTCTTCCAGTCGGCCTTCCCGCATCAGGGTGGCACTGAGACCGGAGAGGGAGAGGGCGAGATCGGGGTGGGCCGGGCCGTAAATTTTTTCGCGTAAGGCGACGGCCCTTCGGAAACAGCCCTCGGCCTCGGCGTTCTTGCCCTCGTTGCTGAGGATGCTCGCGAGGTTGTGGAGGCTGCTGGCCGTTGACGCGGAGTCCTTGCCCGTTCGCTCGAGCCGGATTTCCAGTGACTCCCGGGCCAGACCCTCGGCTTCGCTCAACCTGCCCTGGCGCCAGAGTGAGACGGCGAGATTCTGAAGATCCGTCGCCGCTTCCACCGAGGTCGGCCCGAAGATCCGACGACTGATGTCCAGTGCCTGCCGGTCTGTCTCGGCGGCGTCCCGGAAACGGCCCAGACTCCCGTAAAGAGCACTCAAAGCGGAGAGCGTCTCCCCGGCCGCCTGTTCTGCGCCCCTCCTCCTCTGCACCTCGAGGGCGTGTTTCAGGGCGGACTCGGACTCCCGGTAGCGCCCCAGCTTCCAGAGAGATGCGCCCCAGGACCCCTCCGCCGAGGCAGCCTGCAGCGAATCTCCGCCATAAAGGCTCCGGGATTCCAGCAGAGCCAGTCCCGAGAAATGGGCGGAGCGCCTGAACCGACCGAGCCTGAGGTAGATGATGCCAATCTCCCGCATCAGCCGAGCCCGAAGCTCCGGCGGAGTGTCGGCATGCCCGGCGAGTTTCTCCGCCCCGCGATCGAGAAGCTCCAGAGCGGAGGGATTGGAATTGCGGGCGTCAGTGGGCTCACTGCCGGCGAAGAGATCAACCAGGAAATCCGAAACGGCCTCAGCGAGATCAGCCTGGCGGCTTCTTTCCCTTGCCTCCCTCAGGGTGGACGCCAGGCCGAGCATCAGGGCAAGCATCACCGCGAGAACGGCAAGGACGGGCCCGCGATTTCGCCTGATGAAGGCGCCGGCCCTGGAAAGGGCGGTCTGCTTCCGGGCCCGGATCGGGAATCCCTCAAGATGACGCTTGATATCAGCCGCAAGCTCTTCGGGCGAGACGTATCGTTCCTCGGCTTCCCGGCGGAGTGCTTTCAGCACGATGAGGTCGAGATCTCCTTTGAGGCGCTGTCGGAGCCGTGCAGGCGTCAGGCCCCGGGAAGCGGCTACCCGGGAAGTCTGCTCCTTCTCTCGCCCCTTCGCCGTCGAGCCGAAGGCGGTGGAAGGAGGAGAGATCCGGGATTCACCGGATTCGCTTCGCCTTGGGACCGGGTGGCTTCCGGCGAGCAGATCGCAGAGGATCAGTCCCAGGGCATAGACATCGGTGGCGGTTGAAATCTCTCCGCCCTCAAGTTGTTCCGGAGCGGCGTAGTCCGGCGTCATCAGACGCTGACCGATCAGGGTCAGTCCCTCGTCCTGATCCTCGGCAAGCAGTTTGGCGATTCCAAAGTCCAGGAGGTGAATCCTGCCCTGGTGATCGACGAGAATATTCGACGGCTTCAGGTCACGATGGACCACGAGTCTTCGGTGAGCATACTGAAGGGTGCGACAGATCTCGATGAAGAGGTGCAGGCGATCTTCGATGGAGAGTTCATTTTCATCGCAGTAGGAGTCCAGATGTCTGCCTTCGATCAGTTCCATAACGAGGTAGGGACGGCCCCCGGCAGCCTTCCCGCCATCAAGAATCCGTGCGATTGAGGGATGCTCGAGGCGGGCGAGGATTCGGCGTTCTCTGGCAAATCTGGCGTCTGCTCCCTCGCTGTCGGCGCTCCACCTCAGCAACTTGACGGCGACCTTCTGGTCAAAAACTCCGTCCGCCCGCTGAGCCTCGTAAACCACTCCCATGCCGCCCCGGCCGATCTGCCGTATCAGCCGATAATTGCCGATCAGGCAGCCCGTCGCATCACGGGCGGTAGACTCCTGCTCAATGAGGTCCCCGAGGAGTTCTTCGACGGGTTGATCGAGGATCGCCGCCTTTTCGTGATCGTGTTCGAGAAGGGAGCGCAGATGGGATGCGGTCTCGGGTTCTTCATCCTCCAGCAGACGGAGTCTCCGCCTGAGTTCATGGTCTTCCAGGTCGAGAAACTCGTCGAAAAGAGCCAGTGCCCGACGCCAGGCGCCTTCGGGCGCGCTCATCATCGATTCAGTCCCCGAGTCTGGAAAGCAGGAAAGCCCGGGCCTTCCGCCAGTCCCGCTTGATCGTCCGATCGGAAATTCCCAGCAGCTCCGCACATTCTTCCACCGAGAGTCCTCCAAAGAAACGAAGTTCGACGATCTTCGCAAGGCGCGGCTCAAGGGACTCAAGCTCCCCGATGGCGTCGTCCACGGCGATCATGGTCTCGGGACTTGCAAGAATCTGGGCGTCCGAATCCCTGAGTTCCACGAAACTGAGGTCCCCGCCTCTCTTGGCAGCCATTCGCCGCCGGGCGAGATCGATGCTGATCTGACGCATGGCTGTGGCCGCGAGGGCGAAAAAGTGCTGCCGATCCCGGATGGTGATGTGCTGTTTCTCAGAAAGCCGGAGATAGACCTCGTGGACCACGGCCGTCGGCCGAAGCGTTTCCTCCCCTTTTCGTCCCCGGCGGCGGGCCAGGGAACGAAGTTCCTCGTAGACCAGGGGAAAAAGAGCGTCTCTGGCCGCATCGTCTCCGGCTCCCCACGCCGCAAGGAGACTGGTGATCTGCCCGGGAGTCGGAAGCCGCGCCGGTGACATGCACACATCATACGCCCGCAGGGATGTTGAGCCAAGGAGACTTGGTGTGGGAGTTATTTGCGCTGTTGGCTGCTCTGAGGCGATTCGGCCGAGTGAAGAAGTCCACGACCATCGACCTCACGCCCTCGGCGCTTCACCGTGTGCCTTCCGGCCATCGTCGCGCCTTCCTCGCCGGGTTATGAGGCCGGGGTGGTCCTATTCCGCTCTCTCTTCCCCTCCACCCGCGTGGACTTCGACCTCGGATACATGGTTCCAGTGTCCTGCGGCGAGTCCCAGCCGATCGACCCACTGGGTGGCCGAGGTGTTGAGAAAGAACTGTTCTGCCCGTTCCGGGCCGACCAGGACGGTCGGACAGGGCATTGACTCGGCGAATTCTTCAACGGATTTGGATCCGAAGTGACAGCGATAGCCCTCGTAGGGAAGGACCAGGACGTCGTACTCCTTCCGGATCAGAAGACAGCGCCGGAGTTCCGGCTCCTCGTCACCCTCACAGAGGCGAAAACCGACGTTGACGAAATCGCCCAGCAGCTGGTCGTAGTAGAGGCGGACGTCCTTTTCAATCTGAATCTTTTTCTCCTCGGCCAGGTCAGCCAGTTCCCCGCGCCGGCCACGCTCCTCATGAGGATGACCTGGGGGTGAGGGGAAAAAGAAAACATCCAGGCGCACGTCGTGCCTGAGGGCAAGATCGAGGGCGAAGTCGAAGGCCCAGTCTCCCGCCTTTGTCATTCGTGCACAGTAACCGACTCCGCGAATTCCCTGAACTGTCATTCTCGAGCCTCCCTTGTCTTCGGAATCAAATGAGTTTCTCCACCGCGAAGGGCCATGCGTTGAGCCCTCCGTCCAGAACACGGACACCTTTGAAACCCCGATTGGCCAGAACCAGGGCCGCCTCGTATCCCCGCAGACCAATGCTGCACATGACGACAATCTCTTCGTCCCGGGGAAGCTCGTGGAGCCTTCCTCGCAGGGACCCCAGCGGAATATGGCGGCTTCCCCGGATCCGCACCCGGTTGTATTCGACCGGCTGTCGGACGTCCAACAGCAGCGGCGCCCTGTCCGCAAGCATCAGATCCCGCAGCTCGAGGCACGAAATTCCCTCAAAACGGCCCTCCAGCTTGTTCCGAACGACGTTGGCTGCGACCAGGACGTTGTCCAGGGCCATCGAGAAGGCCGGTGCATAGGCCAGATGCAGGTGGGCGAGCTGATCTACATCCATTTCCGCCATCAGGGCCGTGGCGACGATGTCGATACGTTTGGCCACTTCGCCGACCCCGATCCCCTGGGCCCCGAGCACCCTGCGACTCGATCGGTCGACGATGAGCTTGAGAATGATCGATGCGGCAGTCGGAACGAAATGGGCACGATCCGGGCCCGGCACCACAGCACACACCGGATCGAAGCCGGCCTCGCGGGCCTCCTTTTCACTCAAACCCGTTCGTCCGGCCGTTCCGTCGAAGATCTTGACGATGACGGTACCCGCCACTCCCGGGTAACGCTCGTCTCCCCCGCAGACATTGGCGGCAGCAATGCGGCCCTGCATGGTGGCTGCGGCGGCGCCTGGGAGCCAGGCCGGAGCGCCGCTGACGATATTGCGGGTCTCGGCGCAGTCTCCCGCGGCGAAAATCGAGGGGTCTGAGCTGCGCAGGCTCTCGTCCGTTCGGATGGCCCCGCCTGGTCCAATCTCCAGGCCGGCGCTTCGGGCAAGATCGGTCTCCGGTGCCAGCCCCGCAGTGAGCAGTACCATGTCCGCCGACAACATCGTCCGGTCCTCAAGCCGCACCTGTTCGACCTTCTCCGATCCTTCAAAACCCACGGCGCCCTTGCCGAGAATGACACGCACGCCTCGGCTTTCGAGGTAACGGCGGATGAGAGCGGAGAGTTCCGGATCCCAGAGGGACATCAGCCAGGGACGGCGTTCCACGAGTGTGAGTCGCGCTCCGCGGAGGGCAATGGCCTCGGCGATCTGACAACCCAGTAATCCGCCACCCACAATCACGACATCCAGTGCCTGTGGTTTGCGAAGGCGGGAGCGGATAGCCTCAGCGTCTTCGATACCCTGCAGACTGTGGATTCCCCCGAGATCGATGCCGGGGAGATCCGGTTTGAGCGAACGGGCGCCCGTAGCAAGAATCAGCGAATCATATTCGAGTTCGCGTTCCGCTCCTCCGAGCACTTCGCGGACCAGCACCTTCTTTGCCTTCCTGTCGATGGATACGGCCTTGGTGAGATCCAGAGTTTCCACATTCTTGAGGTCGCGGAAGTAAGCCGGGTCCCTCAGTGCGCCGAGTGGGGTCTCGAGCAGCGCCTTCTGCTCAGGGACCACGCCCGAGATGTAGTAGGGAAGGCCACAGCCGGCATAGGCCAGGAAACGTCCTCTTTCTACGATGGTGACCTTGGCATCAGGATCCAGGCGCATGATTCTGGCCGCAGCCTTGGCGCCGGCCGCCACCCCGCCGACGACCACAACCCGGCGGGAAATCGGATGTTCCTCATCGCGGACCCCGGGAAAAGCTTCGAGGGCTTCAGCGGCCAGTTCCTTCCGTTGGGGAAAGGAAAGGACGGCCCGGGTGCCGCCGCCCTCGGCGGGCTCGATCCTGAGTCTCCC